>NZ_CDXDOS010000276.1:0-4187 GCF_978021245.1 Frankia sp. CoBUL1 | reverse complement strand
TACTGAACACTTATCCCGACCGCGCGGATCCGGATCGGATCGGGTTCGCGGGGTCGTCCTACGGCGCCGGCCAGAGCCTGATCATCGCGGCGCACGACGACCGGGTGAGGGCCGTGTGCGCGCAGAGCGCCTGGGCCGATCTGGGCCGATCGCTGTACGAGAACGAGACACGACACCTACTGGCGTTCGAGGAGCTCGCCAAGCTGTTCGGCGAGGAGAACCTCTCCGCCGAAGTCAGGAAAATCTTCGACGACTTCCGGGCCAATCGGAATATCGAACGGCTGCTGGAGTTCAGCGCGGTCCGTTCACCGGTTACCTATCTGAACGAGCTCAACGCCAGGAGGGTCCCCATCTTCCTCGGCACCTACTGGCACGAGACCATCTTCTCGGTACCCGCGGTGGTGGAGTTCTTCAACGCACTGATCGGTCCCAAACGCCTCCTGGTAATGATCGGGGATCATGGCGGCGACGAGATCAAGGGGTTTCTCGGCGGTATCAGTCGTCCGACAGCGACGACCTTCCGCTGGCTGGACCGCTTCGTTGCCGACAAGGAGAACGGCGTGGAGAACGACGGCGACGTGCACACCGAGTACATGCATAACCTGTTCACGATCAAGAAATTCGCCGACTGGGACTCGTACACGCTGCCGCCGCGGCGCTACTACCTGAACGCGCCGCTGCCGGGGACATCGGACGGCTCACTGACGCCTCAGCCCAACTCCGGGTGGAGCCACACCTTCCGGGACGGCACGGACACCCCAGCACTGATAGCCCCGGCCCTGGTAAAGACCGGCGTCCTCGAAAGACTGGGGGCTCCGATCGTGTACGAGACCTCGGAGATCTCCCGCGAGGACGCCGCGGTGTGGTCGAGCGAACCGCTCACCGCACCGAGTCAGATCACCGGAACCGTCTCGGCGCATCTCACGGTCACCCCGTCCGCGAAGAGCGCGACGCTCGTGGCGCACCTGTTCGACGTCGACCCGGGTACCGGTAAGGCAAAAATCATCACCAGCGCGCCCTTCACCCTACTCAACGACCGCGAGGGAGAGACGCAAACAATCGACATCCACCTACAGCCGGCCGACTACCGCATCACGCCGGACCACCAGATACAGCTGGTCGTGGACACCAAGGACAGGTTCTTCGGCGACGCCACCGTCACCAACAGCAAAATCGAGATCTCGTCCACCGACGGCTCCTCGTCCTACCTGAACATCCCGCTCGACGAGATTCCGCTCGAGAACGACTAGCCGACCGGATCCCACGGCGCACGCCTACCCGGGTGCGGAACCGTGGTCGCGGTCCCGCACCCGGGCTCGCCCCCCGGGTGCGGGACGGAAGGATCGGATCGCGCCGCAGCACGATGTGCTGGTCCATCGTGCGTCGTCAAGCTCGACTATGATTGCATCGTCCTCGACGGTATTGCGGTCTGTGATGGTCGGAGGTCTACATGGCGCCTGCGCCACGGTTTCATCGGGTCGCCGCACTGCAGCGGCGTTTCGTGGACCGCGAACCGGTGCTGGCGGCTTTCGCCGAAGAGCTGACCCATCTAGGTGACGGTCCACGGGTCTTCAACGCCATCGGCGTGGGCGGTATAGGTAAGTCACGACTACTGCGCGAGTTGAAGGACCGGGCGGCAACCCGGTATCGAACGGCATCGCTCGATCTGCAGGTGCACTCGTTGCGCCAGCAGGAAGACGCGCTGGCGGTGCTACGCAACGAACTGGGGTCGCAAGGGGTCCACTTCGATCGCTTCGACATCGCCTACGCAGTGCTGTGGCAGCGGCTACACCCACATCTGCGGTTGAACCGTTCGGAACTGGCATTCGTCGACGAGAGTTCCATTCTCGCGGATATCGCCGACACGATGACCGGAATTCCGATTTTCGGTACGGCCCGCGGCCTTGTCAAGCTGTTGGAGCGTGGCGGCTGCGACATACGCTGCCGCCTGCGGGTGCGGCGCGATCCCACCCTGGCGACACTCGACGACCTGCCGAACAGTGAGCTCGCCGACGCCGTCACGTTTCTGTTCGCTGAAGACCTTCGGGCTGCCAGCCAGGACAGACAGTATGTGATCATCCTTGACAGCCACGAGGCACTGGTGCCGAACCCGGTACGCACCGGACGGGCGCAACTCGCGGATGCCTGGCTACGTGATCTCGTGGCACAGCTCGACCGCGGCCTGGTGGTCATCGCCAGCCGGGAACCGTTGCGGTGGGAACTGACGGATCCCGACTGGGACGGCCTCATCGAGATATGCGACATCGGCGGCCTGCCCATGGAAGCCCGGCTGGAACTCCTCGACACCGGCGGGATCACCGATCCGTTCCAGCGCCAGACAATTGCGGACGCCAGCGCAGGTCTCCCATTCTATCTGAACCTGGCGGTGGACACGCACCTGCAGACCGGTGGGCGGGTCAGCGGTGCCCTCGTGTCCCAGCAGGAGATCTTGGCGCGCTTTCTTCAGCATGTCGCCCCGGAAGAGATTCGATCACTGGAGGTCCTGAGCCCGGCGCGAATCTTCGACTATGATATTTTTTGGATGCTGACGGCCACGTTCCATCTCCCGGGACATCGCATCGCCTGGGAATCCCTCACCGCATATTCATTCGTCTACCCGGCGAACACCGCGCTGCGGTTTCATCAGCTCATGGCCGCAGCCCTGCGGGAACGGCTTTCTCCGGGCACTACCACCGACATCCACGCCCTGCTACAGGGACTGTGGGAGAACCGGGCCGACCAGGCGACCGGCCGGGACAGCGGCGCTCATGCCGCCCGCGCCCTGCGGGAGGCCGCGTATCACGCCCTGCGGGGTCGGCAGATCAGCGGCGACAGCATCCTCGGCTATGCCGACCACGCGGTTCGCCGTGGGGGACACAGCGCCGCCCAAGGCATCACCGAGGACCTGCGCGCCCGGCTCAACGACCAACCCGACCACGACAACCTGCCCGAAGCGCTGCGGTGCCTGCAGGCTGAGGCGGCGATTCGCCTCGGCGACGCGGCCACGGTCACGGCGCTGGTTCCCGAACCGGTCACCGCTCTGTCCATCGACACAATGGTCGGCGCGCGGCTCACCGTGGCCGCCGGACATGGTCGACGCATCGCCGGTGAGACCCAGGCCGCGCTCGACGCCTACACCCAGGTCTGGGACCGCGCCACGGGGGCATCCCGGCTGACCGCGGGCCTGTGGGCCGCCGACCTTCACATGGCTCAGGGCCGGTTCCGAGACGCGGAAGCACTCGCCACCGACCTGAGTGCGTCCGCTCCGGGGCAGGACACCGAGTTTCACGGAGCCGTGGCCCGGATGCGTCACCTCGCCCACCGGTTCGCGTTCGAGTTCGACGCCGCCGCCCGCTATCTCGACGAGGCCGCAGCCCACTACACCGCAGCCGATAGCGTTCTCGGGTTAGCCAACATCCAGACCAACCGGGCCGAACTCCTCGCCTACACCCACCCTGCCGAGGCCATCGTCGAGGCAGGCCAGGCGATCGAGATCCAACGCGAGATCGGCGCCCATCACGAGCTCGGAAAGGCGTATACCGCTCTCGCCATCGGGCAGCTCCGATGCGGTCAGCTCGACGAGGCCGAGACCTCCCTACGGTCCGCGTGCGCCGCCCTCGATGGAGTCGGGTATCGCTCCGGTCGAGCCCGCGCCGAGTTCTACCGCGCCCTGGTCCATGCCCGCCGGGGTCAGCTCGACGAAGCGGTTTCCTCGCTCCAGTGGAGCGTCCGCGAGCTGGAAGCAGCCGACGTCTACCCGACAATCATCCTCTGCTCGGCGCACGCACTGTCCATCCTCGGCATCGATGACGGGCAGGTGACCGCCGCCGCGAGCCGGGCACGGGCAGGAATCCAGCCGTTCGGCACGCTTACCGATCTTGACGCCCGCGTCGAGGACTTCGTCGCCGACCTGCTCAACGGGCACACGTGGCGGCCCGACGAACTGTACCGGCAGGCGGTCGGGCGCCCCGATGCCTCGTCGGGTTTCTACAACCACAACATCCGGATGGACACGCCGGCCGGAGACGTGATTGTTCGTATCCCGATTCCGGGCAGCGACATCATGGACCTGATGATCTGGCCGGAAGGGGACGTGCTGCGCGCCATCCGCGGGACCGTGACCCACGCGCCCCGTCTGCTCTACGCCCGCATGCAGCCCCGCTATCAGATCGTGGAATTCCTTCGGG
>NZ_CDXDOS010000275.1:0-4189 GCF_978021245.1 Frankia sp. CoBUL1 | reverse complement strand
ACAGGGGACAGGGGGTCAGCAGCCGGGGGGTCAGCCAGGCGACGACGGCTCGGACGAACGACCTGCGGTGGCGCAGATCCGCGATCTCGTGCCCCTCGCCGGGAAAGAGCAGGTAACGGCAGTCGACGCCGCGAGCGAGGGCCGCGGCAACCGTCTGCTCCGCCTCGATCACCGGGACGTTGGTGTCGTTCTCCCCGTGCACGACGAGCAACGGCGCGGCGAGGGCGCTCATCCGGTGCAGCGGGGACAGCGCCCGCAGCAACGCCGGCTCGGTGCGTGGATCACCGTACTTGGTGACCGCGGACGCGGCGATCCACGGCTCGGTGTACTGATAGAAGCTCTCCAGATCAACCATCCCGCAGACGTCTACCCCGACCCGGAACAGCTCCGGGAAGTGGACCATCGCCGCCAACGTCAGATAGCCGCCGTAGGAGCGGCCGGCGACGCCGATCCGGTCCGGGTCGGCCAGGCCCGCCGCGACCAGATGCGCCACGCAGCTGCGGACGTCGGCGATGCCGCCGAACCGACGATGGGTGTGATCGGCCTCCTCGAACGACCGGCCGAATCCGGTGGAGCCGCGCACGTTCGGCGCGAACACCGCGATCCCCCGGGCGAGCACGGCCTGGAACAGCGGGTTGTAGACGGGACGCTCCTGCGCCTCCGGGCCGCCGTGCAGGTGGAGCAGGGTCGGGACCGGTCCTCGCGGGCCGTGCGGGCGGTACCACCAACCGGACAGTTCCCGGCCGTCGTGGGCCGGCAGGGCGCACGGCACCGGACGGACCAGCCGCGGGTGGTCACCGGTGCGGGGCCCGGGGATCCCGGGTACACGCGCCGGCCCGGATAGCCCGGATGGCCCGGATGGCCCCGGGCTGTCGGATCCCAGGCCGTCAACGTCGATGTTCAGGACGACCCGCGGTCCCGGGATGGTCACTGCCTCGACGGGAGCGTGCGAGATCAGCCGACGGTAGCCGGCGGATGGCGCGGTGAGATCCCAGGTCCAGATCTCCCCCGGCCTGATGGCACCATCCAGAGCAAGCACGAGCTCCCGCCCCCCGGGCCGGACGAGCACGCCGGTGACGACGTCGCGGGGAAGCGGCGGCAGCGTCAGTGACCGTCCGGTGGGCAGATCGACCAGCGCGAGCTCGCTGCGCCCGCCCACGTTCCAGACGACGACCGCCCGATCCGGATCGAGCAGGGCGAACCGCTCCAGATCGGCGTCATCCCGGGCGGCGAGGACCCGCGGCCCGCCGGCCGGATCGCCCGTGGGGTCGACGGGGACGTCGAACAACGCGGCCCGGTCCCGCCCGATGTCGCACAGCAGCAGCAGGCGACGGCCGTCGGCGACGAACCGACCGGTCACGGTGGTCGCCGTCCCGCCGGGCACCTGCCATGACCCGCCGATCCCCTCCCCGGCTGCGATCATGGTGTCGACCACGAGCACCCGCCGGACGCCACGGGGGCCCTCCCGCAGCAGCAGGCGGTACCCGCCACCGGCCGGGCCCCGCCCCGGACCGCCGCTCCCCGTCCCGTCCGGCGCGGAGTCGGGGAGAGCGGCGACGTCGCACACCTGCAGCGCCACTCCGGCTGCGAGGCGGGTCCGTCGCCCGTCGGAGTCGATCAGCACCGCGGCGGTGCGGCCGGACGGATCGGAGCGGTCTGACTCGGTCACGACGAGGCCGTGGCCGTCGTCGGTCCAGCGGGCTGGGGTGGCGGCCCGCCTCCCGCCGCCGGCCAGGTGGCGCAGGTCACCGCCGTCCGCCCGGACGGTCCGGACCTCGGTGAGCTCCCCGCCGCCCGGCGCGACGTGGACGGCGATCCGGTCGTCGGTCGGCGACCACAGGACCGCCCGGACATGACCGGGGCCGGTGTCAACCGGGCGCTCCCGGCCGTCCGGGTCCCGGATCCACAGCGCGGGGGCGCCGCCGCGATCGCCGACGAAGGCGAGCCGACCATGCGGGCCGGTACTCGGTGCGCGACAGCTCGCCGCCGCGACCCAGGCGTCGGACAGATCGCCGGGACGCCCGGAGTCGACGGTGTGCGCCACCACCGACTGCGCCACCACCGGCCGTCCCACCACCGGCTGCGCCACCACCGCGGATCGGATCATGTCACTCCAAGGGATCATGCGACTCGGTCGTGCGATGTACGTGGGTCGTGCGATGTACGTAGATCATGCGGCCGTGTGGGTCTGGAGCCACATCTCGAGCAGCGCGGCCTGCCACAGGGCGTTCGCGCCGAGCGCCGTGCGGTTGTCGTTCGGGGCGGCGAGCATCGTCTGGACCCACACCGGCCGGAACAGGCCCCGCGCCTTCGCCGCCGGATCGGTGAGCGCCTCGCGCACCCGGTCCAGGAACGGCCCGTCGAGATGGCGGATCGCCGGCACCGGGAAGTACCCCTTGGGTCGGTCGATGACGTCGACCGGCATCAGCGGGCGGCCGATGTTCTTGAGCACACCCTTGCCGCCGGAGGCGAGCTTCAGCTCCGGCGGGCAGGCGGCGGCGAGCTCGACCAACTCGTGGTCGAGGAACGGGGTGCGGGCCTCAAGCCCCGCGGCCATCGTCATGTTGTCAACCCGTTTCACGGGGTCGTCAACGAGCATGATTGTCGAGTCGATGCGCAGCGCGGCGTCGACGGCGGTTTCGGCGCCCGGCCGGGCGAAGTGGGAGGCGACGAAGTGCCGGCTGGCATCGGCCTCGATGAGATGGTGCGGCTCCACCATCGCGGGCAGGTCCCGGTGCGGTCGGTCGGCGAAGACCCGCAGGTAGGCGTCGACGGCGTCGGTCCGCCCAACACCGGCCAGCGGCGGATACCAGGAATACCCGGCGAAGACCTCGTCGGCGCCCTGCCCCGACTGCACGACCTTGACGTGCCGGGAGACCTCCTGGGAGAGCAGGTAGAAGGCCACGCAGTCGTGGCTGACCATCGGCTCGCTCATCGCGGCGACGGCCGCGTCGACGGCGGGCAGCAGCCTCGTCCCCGGCACCCGGATCTGATGGTGGTCGGTGTCGAAGTACCGGGCGATGACGTCGGAGTAGACGAACTCGTCGCCGGGCTCGCCGCCGACGGCCTCGAACCCGACGCTGAAGGTCGCGAGATCCTTCTGCCCCGCCTCGGCGAGCAGCGCGACGATCAGACTGGAGTCCAGCCCACCGGACAGCAACACGCCGACCGGAACATCGGCGACCATCCGGCGGCGCACCGCGAGGCGCAGCCGCTCGGCGATCGCGTCCTGCCAGTCACGGGCGGTCCAGTCCGCGTGCGCGGGATCGCGGGTGAAGCTGGGACGCCAGTACAGGTCTTCGGTCGAGGTGCCGTCCGGCTCCACCACCCGCACGGTCGCCGCGGGCAGCTTGCGCACCCCGGCCAGAATCGTGTGCGGGGCGGGCACCACGGAGTGGAACGACAGGTAGTGGTGAAAGGCGACCAGGTCGATGTCGGAGGAGACGCCGCCGCCAGCGAGCAGGGCCGGCAGGGTGGAGGCGAACCGCAGGCGCTCGCTGTTCCCGGTGAGGTAGAGCGGCTTGATGCCGAGCCGGTCCCGGGCGAGGATCAGCCGTCCGCTGTCCCGCTCGGCGATGGCGAAGGCGAACATCCCGGCGAAGTGGTCGACGCAGCGTCTCCCCCACCGGTGGTACGCCTTGCCGATCACCTCCGTGTCGGAGGTGGAGAAGAAGCGGTAGCCTGCCGCGATCAGCTCGTCACGCAGCTCCTGATAGTTGTAGATGCACCCGTTGAACACCGTGGTCAGGCCGAGTTCGTTGTCCACCATGGGCTGGGCACCGCACTCGGACAAATCGATGATCTTCAAGCGACGGTGCCCGAACGCGACCGGGCCGGCGGACCATACTCCCACGCCGTCCGGGCCCCGCGGCACCATCGTCGCGGTCATCCGCACCACCGCGTCGACGTTCGCTCCCCGGCCATCGAATCTCAGCTCGCCACTCAGCCCGCACATGTGCGCTCCCGTCGATCGATGAGGTCAGGCGAGATCCATTCCCCGAGGCTTCCTTCCCGGTACCGCAGCCGTTGACTACGATCTCACTTTCGAGGACGGAGATTTCACAACAGTGTCCGCGATGTTGCCAACTCCCTCGGTCGCCAACCCGCGCGGAACCGCAGTGCACCCCGCGACGGGGCACCCCGCGACGGAAAACCGGGTCGCCCTGGATCCGACTACGGAGAGTGAGCC
>NZ_CDXDOS010000274.1:0-4259 GCF_978021245.1 Frankia sp. CoBUL1 | reverse complement strand
GGCCAGCGGCACCCGCACCGCCTCCTTGAGGGCGGCCCGGTCGTCGAGATGGCGGCCGGTGCGGGTGCCGCTGGCCCGCAGCCCCTCGACGGTGCCCTCGAAGCAGACGGTGCCGCCCGCCGTTCCGGCGCCGGGGCCGAGGTCGACGACGTGGTCGGCGATCGCGATCGTCTCCGGCTCGTGCTCCACGACGAGCACCGTGTTGCCCTTGTCCCGCAGCCGTAGCAGTAGGTCGTTCATCCGCCGGATGTCATGGGGGTGCAGGCCCGTGGTGGGCTCGTCGAAGACGTAGGTGACGTCGGTGAGGGAGGAGCCGAGGTGGCGGATCATCTTGACGCGCTGCGCCTCGCCGCCCGACAGCGTGCCCGACGGCCGGTCGAGCGAGAGGTAGCCCAGCCCGATCTCCACGAACGAGTCGAGGGTCCGCCGCAGCGTGGCGAGCAGCGGCGCGACCGACGGCTCGTCGAGGCCGCGGACCCATTCGGCCAGGTCACTGATCTGCGTCGCGCAGGCGTCGGCGATGTTGATCCCTTTGATCCTGGAGGACCGAGCCGCCTCGCTGAGCCGGGTGCCGCCGCAGTCGGGACAGGCGGTGAAGGTGACCGCCCGGTCCACGAACGCCCGGATATGCGGCTGCAGCGCGTCGGGGTCCTTGGCGAGGAACGACTTCTGGACCTTGGGGACCAGCCCCTCGTAGGTGAGGTTGACACCGTTGACCTTCACCTTGGTCGGTTCCTTGTAGAGGAAGTCCCGGAGTTCCTTCTTCGTGTACTGGCGGATCGGCTTGTTCGGGTCGAGGAAGCCCGACTCGATGAAGATCCCCACCGTCCACCAGCCGTCCACCTTGTAGCCGGGAATGGTGATCGCGCCCTCGGCGAGCGACTTGGAGTCGTCGAAAAGCTGGGTGAGGTCGATCTCGGAGACCGTGCCCCGGCCTTCGCAGCGCGGGCACATGCCGCCGGCGCGGGTGTAGGTCTGTTTCACGGTCTTGGTCTTACCGGCACCGCGTTCGACCGTGACCGCGCCGGCCGCTCGGACCGAGGGAACGTTGAAGGAGAACGCGTTGGGCGAGCCGATGTGTGGCTCGCCGAGCCGGCTGAACAGGATGCGCAGCATCGCGTTCGCGTCGGTGGCGGTGCCGACCGTGGAGCGGGCGTCGGCTCCCATCCGCTGCTGGTCAACGATGATCGCGGTTGTCAGCCCTTCGAGTACGTCGACCTCGGGCCGCGCCAGCGTCGGCATGAAGCCCTGCACGAAGGCGCTGTACGTCTCGTTGATCAGCCGCTGCGACTCGGCGGCGATCGTGCCGAACACCAGCGAGCTCTTGCCCGAGCCGGAGACGCCGGTGAACACTGTCAGCCGGCGCTTCGGGATCTCGATGCTGACGTCCCTGAGGTTGTTCTCGCGCGCGCCGTGCACGCGGATCACATCGCTGCGGTCGGCAACGTGCGGCGCCGGCGACCGCGGGTCCGTCCTCGTGGCCGTGCTCATGGCCGTGCTCATGGCCGTGCTCATGGCCGTGCTCATCGTGTCTCCATCTGCCTGGTGCACGGGAGGTGCCTGGTGCACGGGAGGTGCCGTCGGGCCGGTCATGCTGCGATCGCCGGACGGCTCAGCGGAGCTCGTTGATGCGGATCAGGTTGCCCGCGGGATCGCGGGAGGCGCAGTCGCGAACGCCGTACGGCTGCTCGGTCGGCTCCTGGACGACCTCGGCGCCGCTGGCCGGCAGCCGCGCGAAGGTGCCGTCGAGGTCGGCGGTGGCCAGCGACGAGCAGCCGACCGCGAAACAGACCTCGGTGACACTCAGGTCGCCACGACGCAGCAGCGCCATCGCGCGCTCGATGCGCCGCGTCATCAGATAGGCGTACGGCGACTCGCCGTAGGCGAGCCGGAACTCGCGGCTGAGATGCCCGGCCGACATGTGCGCGCCGCGGGCGAGCGCCTCGACATCCAGCGGCCGCGCGTACTCCCGGTCGATCCGGTCGCGGACGCGGCGCAGCCGCGCGAGGTCGATCAGGCGCCGCGCCGCGACGGGTCTGCTCGTCACCTGCCAGATCGTGCCACATCGCGCCGAGCATGTGGACGGGCCGGGCCGGGCCGGGCAACGGACAGGTGAACGGTCCACTCCGCCGCGCCCTGGGTGGCGATGGGACCGTGCAGGTTCAGTACCGCGTCACGGATTCGCTCATGTGCTCTTCCTCGCTGCTGGAGTGGATGTGCCGACGGCGGGTCGTGGTTCGGTGAGCGTGGTTACGAGTTCGTCGATCAGATTCTCGTCAACGGGTTGGCTGGTGGCAAGCATCCGGTACCAGATGACGCCGAAGACGAGGTCAGCGGCGGTGCCAGGGGAAGGGACGGGTGGCAGCTCGCCGCGGGTCCGGGCCCGGTCGAGGATGATCCCGAGCGCGTCACGGCGGCGCTGCAAGAACGAGGAGCGGAACCGTCCCCGGAACTCCTCGTCGATCTGAGCGTGGGCCATCAGGGCGCGCAGTGCATCGGCTACCCGCTGGTCACGGCCCAGCCGGAAGCTAGACGTGAGGAAGGCACGCAGGTCGGCGGTGTAACTGCCCTCGTCCGGGATGGGCACGTGCAGGTCGGCCTTGGTGGCCAGCGCGTCAAGCAGCACGTCGGCCTTGGACGGCCACCAGCGGTAGATCGTCTGTTTGCCCGCGCCGGAGCGGGCCGCGATGCCCTCGATCGTCAAGCCTGCGTAACCAACCTCTCCCACGAGCTCGATCGCCGCGGCAAGGATGGCCAGCCGGCTCTCCTCGCTGCGCTTGCGTCCGGGTCGGACCGGGATGGGGTGGTCGGTCACGGAGTCATGCTATCGTCAATCCGATACGAGACGTAACGGTTCGATTTAGGAGATCACGTGAGCGAGCACAGCGCGCTGGTCGTCGGCGGAACGTCTGGGATCGGGTTGGCCACCGCCCGGCGGCTGCAAGCCCTTGGCGCAACGGTCCACGTTGTCGGCCGCGGCAAGCAGCGGCTCGATGACGTCGCGGCCAGCGACCCGGAGCTGATCGTCCACCGGGCGGACGGCGGCAACCGTGCCGAGATCAGCGCCGTCATCGAGACGATCGGCCGAATCGACTGGCTGATCATCAGCCTCAGTGGCAGCGAAGGTTCGGGATCTGTCGCTGACCTGGACTTCGACATGCTCCGCCGAGCCTTCGACGCGAAGTTCTGGGCTCACCTCACCACCATCCAGGCGGCTGTGCCGCACCTCACAGCGACCGGCTCCATCACGTTGCTCGGCGCGATCACCGCCCGCGCCGGAATGCCAGGAACCGCAGGCATCGCAGCCCTCAACGGCGCCGTCGAGGCCCTGGTCAAGCCGCTTGCTGTGGAACTCGCGCCGATCCGGGTCAACGGCGTCTCCCCCGGCCTGGTCGACACCCCCTGGTGGAGTGGCATACCCGACGAGGCCCGGAAGGCATACTTCGCCCAAGCCGCCCAGGCGCTCCCCACCCAGCGGATCGCGACCGCGGACGACATCGCCGAGGTCACCGTCGTCGCAGCCACCAACGCCAACCTCACCGGCACAGTCATCGAGACCGACGGCGGGGCCCGTCTCGTGTCGATGGGCTGACCAGCCTTCCAACCCGTCAGCGACGTCTTCTGCCGACAGCCCCGCGTGCAACGCGTCCAGCAGGCGCGGGGCAGCACCAGCGCGATCCCGTCAGCGGTGGTTGGTCAGCAGCCGCTTGACCACCTGGTTGGACGGGCCGGCCTGGATGGTGCCCAGCTCCCGCAGCACGGCCCGCGACCAGCCATCGGGAAGATCGCCGGCCGCCGTGTCACCGCTCCGCAGGACGATGCGCGCGACGTTCTCGTTCGCCCGGTCGGCGGTCCGCACCTGGCCCGCCGTCGCTGGGCACGGTGGCACCCGCGCGGCTCGCCGTGAGGGGAGGTATCAGGTGATCGGCGGGATCGAGCGAGTACCCGAGTCCCTCGATCTGTGCCTTCGACACGACGCGGGCCGCTCCGAGCAACGGTGGATGTAGTTCCGGACGCATCGGTTCGCCTGGTGACCGGGGCGCGGCCGGCCCGCGGGTTTCTTGTCAGGAACCGGGGCCGCTGCGCTGGCCGCCGTGGTGGCGGGAAAATCTGGGCCGCGGCCGTCCGGGACGCCGGTGTCACTGTGATGCCTTCCCGAGCTCGGGAGTCAGGATGGCGCGGGGACCGCTGACAGGCGCTGGTGATTGTTGCTTCGAGCACGCGGGTCAGACTCTTCCGAGGCCTGTGGTCCCTCCGGG
>NZ_CDXDOS010000273.1:0-4281 GCF_978021245.1 Frankia sp. CoBUL1 | reverse complement strand
ACACCGGAAGCTTGAGGATGTGGTCGCCACAGCCGCAAGTCATGCGCTGTTCCGCGGTGCGGTCTTCCTCGGTGGGCGTAGGGGTTGACGCCGTGGCGAGTGTGACGCAGAATCGACCATGTGTTCGGTTGGCTCCTGTCATCCTTTCAGGTGCGCGGGATTTCAAGTACGCGAGCACAGCCAGAATACGGTGATGATCTTCCGTGAGGGGTAGCCAATTATGCCAGCATCATCGGCGAGAAACTCTGTGGCATATTTCTTTTCGACATACTGGCGGAGAACGGGGCCGGGGACCCTGCGTGGGCAATGCGTGATTATGGCGCTGACGGGTCCGGGACCGAACCGCAGTCCCTTCTAGGCCGAGTATCGGCACTCGGCGGATCTCGGGCCTTTTAACGTCTCTCGACCTGGCAGCTTTTGAGTATGCCCGCACCCACATTGTTGTGCAATGTTTACTAGAGAGAAGACTAGATGAAAATGGGCAGCGGTATTGTGATCGTATTAGTGATCCAGTCGCCCGTGCTGGGTGAACTTGTCCCTCCGGTGGAGAAACTGCTGGGGGTAGGTCCGGTACTTGGGCTCCCGGGGTTGCCACTCGGCGGGGACGTCGGCGTCGGAGCGTCCACCCCGGTCGGTGCCGTCGTGGGTGGGGTGCTGGGGGGTGCCGTCGTGGGTCTGCTGGCTGGCGATGGAGCCGTGGTTGGCGGCTGTGTAGGAGTCGTGGTCGGTGGCTCCGTCGTCGGCGTGCGTGGCGCCGGGGTGGTGGATGGCGAGGACGGAGGCGATGTCGCAGGCGTCTTGACAAAAGCAGGGTCGGGACGATGAGGGGCGGAGGGCGAGGGCTTGCTGACCTGCCGCGCGATGGGCTCCATGAGGTGTGGTTCCAAGCCTCCGGGCGATGCAGCCCGGCTGGTAAACGCTCCGGCAACCGTCGGGACGACTGTCGAGGACGTCGCGGCCGCATTGCTGGGTGCGGCCGCAGGCATAGGCGGACGTATCGCGTCCGGGGTCGGTGCCTGCGTCGCCTGCCCCTGCGTCACCTGCGTGATATTCGGCTCGTCCTCCGACAGCAGCTGGGCATCGGAGGTGGGCCAGTTCATGGCCGCCGTGAGGCCGGCGACGGCGATGGCCGTCACCGCGGCGACTGCCACCGCCGACCGCCTGCGCCATCCCGCGCTGCCGCGGCCAGCATGAGTCTGCGGTGCGTCGGTGAGGTCGTTGTCGGAGTCCATGCGCATGAGCGGGAGTACACGCACGGAGTGCGTGGTGGCGGCGATGATGGTTTTCTCGGCGTCGGCGTACCTGTCACCGCTGGGTGGAGCCGTCGGTACCTTGACGAGATTGACCTTCGGTGTCTCCTTGGTGGTCTCGCCGACTTCGCTCTCGCTCTCGGTATCGGCTGCCGCTGCCGCTGCCCGCCGACTGGCGGCTGAGGCTGCGGCTACAGCCGCGACAGCGGCGCGATCGAAGGTGCGCGCGAGGCCGACCCGCAGACTCGCTGGCGCCGGAACCATGGCACCGGCGAGGAGCTCTTCGGGCGAGACTCCATGGGGTACCGGGATGCTGCGCGCCTGGGGCGATCCAGACCAGGCCAGAGCGCTTCCTCGAGCAAGCTCGAGTAGCCAGGACCGCAGCCGGGTGGGATCGCTCAGGGGATTTAGACGAGTGCGGGCGACGAGTGCGAACGCCGTCCCGGCCGCTGCGCGGGCCACGGTGGGATCGCCCAGAATCAGCAGGCACATCGAGAAGACATCATCGGCGTACAGATCGTAGAGATCGTCGAACGCCTGTCGGTCACCACGTCGGACACGGGCCACTAGGTCCGCGTCGTCGTCCATACTCAGCTTCTCCCCGGGGACTAGCGGCGGCCCCGGAACGGGCCGGCATCGCCCCATCGGTAGCCCGGTGAGGCAGTCCCAATGCTAGAAGTTTGTCCCCCGCAGCGGGTGAACGTCGTGAAGATTTTTTTGTCGCCGATTCGACAGTCGATAACGCTTGACTACTGATGCCGTCGCACTTTGATCCTCATCGACTACGGCTGGCTACTTTGCCTGGTAGGTCCCACGGCAGGGTGGCCATGTCCCATCGGAGACGGGACCAATTCACCAGGGACGAATCTGCCTTCAATGAGTATAAATCGAAATCTGTCATCAATTCGGCGGAACCGGCGTTCGGAACCGGACCGGCCATTCGCGGCCTTCCGCCGGATGGCACCATGCTTCTTGCGGGTCGGGACATAGCTCAGGATGCCGGTGGTTGTTGGGCGAGCCGGGCCTTGACGGTGCCGCTCTGTCCATCACGGGTATAGGTCACTTCCACCTCGTCGCCGATGGCGTGGGACCGGACCGCCGCGATGAGGGAGTCGACGTCGTTGACGGCACGGTTGCCGACCTTCGTGATGACGTCGCCGGTGCGAAGGCCGGCCCTTTCGGCGGGTCCACCCGGAACCATGGAGCGGATCTGTGCACCGTTGCCGCTGGAGGCGGTGGAGCGGGTGTTCTCCTCCGCGGTGGAGGCGCTGACGCCCAGGTACGGGTGCCGGGCGCTTCCAGTGGAGATCAACTCGGTGGCCACCGACTCGGCATAGTTGCCCGGAATAGCGAAACCGACGCCGATGTTGCCGGACTGCTGGCCGCCACCGAAGGGACTTCCACCACCCACGGTCGCGATCGCGCTGTTCACGCCGATGATCTCGCCGCGACTGTTGACCAGCGGACCACCGGAGTTACCGGGGTTGATCGATGCGTCGGTCTGGATTGCGTCGAGCACGGTGTTCTGCTGATCCCGCACGGTTGAATCCCCGGTGCGCACCGGGCGATGCACGGCACTGACGATGCCGGACGTGACCGTACCGTTCAGCCCGAGCGGGCTGCCGACCGCTACCACCAGTTCCCCGATGTTCAGCGTGTCGGAATTGCCGAACGTGGCCGCAGCGAGACCGGTGGCATTGATTTTGATCATCGCGAGGTCCGAGCTCGGATCCGTGCCTACGACCTGCGCATCGAAGGTGCGACCGTCCTGCAGGGTGACCGTCAGCGAGCCGCCGTTCGCGGCACCCGAGACCACATGGTTGTTCGTCAGGATATGCCCGTCCGAACGGATGATGGTGCCGGAGCCGGTGCCCGACTCGCTGCTCGATTCCTCGGAGATTGTCACGACACTTGGCAGGATCTTCTGCGCCGCGGCCGACACGGTGTTCGCGGCTGCCGGCGACGTTCCACCGGAACTGTCCACGGTGTTGTGCAGACCGGCGGATGTGACGATGGTCTGCCCCCCGTTGTTATCGGCGACCAGCGCTCCGACACCGCCACCTACACCGGCCGAGACCAGGGCAATGGCGAGTCCGGCGGCGACGAGCCGCCGTCGGCGCCAAGGCTGCGAGGCGGCCATGGTTGTCCCGTTGCCGTAGAGGTCCTGGGCGGGTGGTGAGCCGGCGCCGCTCGGGGAACTCCACGGCGGTCCCCAGGAATGCCCTCCGGTCGGGGGTCCCGCGGGGCCGGCCGCGCCGTTCAGAGCTCTCGGGGCAGCGGGACCACTGGGTGGCGGGCCTGAAGGTGGTCCCCACGGGCCGCCGGGAGGCGCCGCCGGAGGTGAGCCTCCCGCGGAGAACGCGGCCTGCGGCTGGCTGGCCTGGGACGGCCCGGCCGGGTACGGAGAATCCGGATACGGACGAGGATCCCCATGCGGGGGATGGGGATTCGGATACTGAGGATGCTGGCCGGAGGATGGCCCCAGCGCCGGCGGTTGGCTGTACGGCGAGCCGGGCGGACGGGAAGGCGGGCCCGCCGGGAGGTCGGGTTCGGAGCTGGCGGGACCAGCCGGGTGAGCTTGGCCGGCTGGTGTCCCGGCCGCGCCGCCGATAGGCGGAGCCCAGGGGGAGGGGGAGGCATGCCCGGCGCCGGACCCCTCCCTGCCGCCGCCCCCGGGGGCGGCCTCGGCGCTACTGCTGAAGGGGAGACGCGGTGTCATGGTAGGCACTTTCCCTTGAAAGCCTGAGCGATTCCTGAATGCCGACCAACGTTCGGGTAAGCGATCCGGCGTGGAGCCGCGCCGGCCCGGCCCGCGCCGGCCCGGGCCGCGCCGGCCCGGGCCGACTGGGTCAGCTTGGTCAGCCGGTGGGACGGTGTTCCGCCAGTAGATCACGAATTTCCGTGAGCAGGCGTGCCTCGTCGGTGAGTGCCGGGTCCTCCTCCGGCGGGACCTGCCCCCCAGGGCTGCGCGAAGGTCGCGTGGTGTGACGGCCTGCTGCGCTAAGTGGCTATGAATTGGAGTGTCCGGCGG
>NZ_CDXDOS010000272.1:0-4310 GCF_978021245.1 Frankia sp. CoBUL1 | reverse complement strand
GACCAGTTACGCTTCAAGTAGAAGAGGAACTCGCGGGCGTGCCCTGCTTCGTCGCGGCTCGCGCGGAGAAACAGGTCGGCCAGCACGGGCTCCTCCACCCACTCCGACATCGCCCGGTAGACCGTGTTGACGATGATCTCAGAGATCACGTTCGTGGTCAGGGTCGCACTCGGCATGATACCGGCTTCGTACGGCTCACGCAGAGCCTCGATCTTGTCCTGGTCGATGTGGACGCCCACCGCCTTGAGCCAGGCCCGGAAGGCGTAGTGATGCTGAAGCTCCTGGTAGGCCCAGATGGCCACGAAGGCCGAGCAGTCGTAGTCGTCGTGGAACTCGCTGAGAAAACCGTGCAGCCCGGGGAGAGACGTCGCCTCGCCCATGACAACGCCTTGACAAGCGAGATGTAGACGGGATGAACGAGGTCACTCCGGACGTTTTCCAGCCCGAGGTCGGAAACCTTCCGCTGGAGGCGCTCGTAGTGTTGGAAAACATCGAAGCTATGGGACTTGTCAGCGGTGGCGGTCGGCATGGATGGACTCCTTCTGAGCTTCCCTCGCAGGCTTTTTCCGCTCTACCATGGGTTGCCTGGCCGATCATTACAACCCTGATATCACACGCCAATCGAACCATTCCTATCAGCTATCACGGAAGCGCTTACTGCCTCCGTGCGGGACGGTCCACGTACCGCCGCCCAGCGTTCACCAGCCCTTCATCGTTCACGAGTCCCTTCATCGGACCTGGTAGAACACGGTTGTCACGTACTGGTCGAAGTCGTTCACTCGGAGCGTGAGCCGAAGTTGCCATTCACCGGGCAACGGCGCCCGGATCCCGTCGCTCCGCGCATGGCCCGGCGCGGCCAGGCTCAGCGGAACAGTGAAGGGGCCGAGATCGGCGGCCGGCAACGACAACGCCGCACTGGCCTCCACCAGTTTCTGCGGTTTGCCGCTCGGGTCCGTGGCCTGGACGTCCAGGGTCTGGGCGCCCACTCGCGTCGGCGAGACCCTCACCTTCACCGTCATCGGACCCGCGAAGGTGGTGTCGGAGAACGGCGGTGAATAGCTGGTACGTCCCGGTACCATGTTCACCAACCCAGCCGTGATCCCCAGCACGACAGCCCCGAGCACGATTTCCGCCATGACACCCCGGCGCAGCCCGGCAAGCAGAACAGCATGCGACGAGCGGTCCGGCCGGCCGGCCGGCTGATTTCTGTTCGTTCTGTACTGCCGGCGGACCCACCACCGCGCCAGAGCGCCGAGAGCGATCATTCCAAGGACCAACCACACCTTGTACACCAGCAGTCGACCATAGCTGGTATCAATCAGGGCCCGTGGCGGGCCGACCTCACGCCAGCTCTGGAAGACCCCGCTGACCATCACGGCGACAACGGCCACAACCGCGATCTTCGACCACCGGGGAAGGATCTCCGCCAGCTCGGTGGCCGATGCGCGGCGCACCAGGAAACCGGCAATCATCACCAGACCACCGATCCATACCGACATGGCGATCACATGCGCTGTCGTGCTGGTGGTAGCCAGCCAAGCCAGATCGCCGGCACTGGCATGACCGATCATGGCAAGCGTCACGGCCACCACGACACCGAGACCGGCGAGCTCCCCGTTCCCCCGCGGATCCACCGACCCGGTTCGCAACAGCCGCCGCACGAGAGGCACCATCAAAGCAAGAGCGAGCAGACGGATCAGCAGCAGGTGACCGAACCGATCCGCCAGGGTGGTCGACAGAACCGACCACTGCCCGAGTCCCCCGAGGCCGAGCCCGGCAGCGTAGGGGCCTTGCAGCAGCAGCTGCGCGAATGCCGCAAAAACGGATAATCCCCACGCTGCCATCAACAGCCGGCCGGGACCGGCCGCACGAAGACCTGTCGGCCAGAGCACGATCAGAAAGAAACAGACGCCCAGCAACAGGGCCGTCGCGGCGTATCCGAGAAATCGCGCCATGGCGAAGACGACGCCCACCGTCGAGGAGCCCGATGTGCCGGAGACCGCCGCGGCGGCGGCATCCGGCGGCCCGCCCACACCGAAGGCGAGCGCACCGGAAACAGGATGACTATCCGCCGAGATGACACGCCAGCTCGCCACGTACGTGCCGTTCGGCAGCCCCGGCCGGAGCGCGACCGTCGCCTGCGACGCCTTGGGACCAGATCCGGCACGACCATCATCGACCCGCCTACCCGCGGAATCGAGCACCCGGATCGAATCGCGCGAGACCCGTACTGACTCGCTGTAGTCAAGGGTTACCTGTGCGGGTGCGACATCAAGTGCCGCGCCGTCCACGGGGTCGCTACCCGTCAAAAGGGCATGCGCCGAGGCCGGCGGGACCCCGAGGCCAAAACCGATGGAGGTGGTGGCCATGACCAGGAACGTCACGGCCACCACCAGGATGCGGCGCACGACGGTTAGGCGCGCCGTCGCAAAGAGATCAGCGCGAATCCACCGGCCAGCAACCCGAGTGCGCCAAGGACAAGGCCGGCAATCCCCAGGCCACGCGCCGTCCCGTCGGAATCGTCGGAGGCCGATGAGGCTTCGTCCGACCGCGCCGCGGCCGCGCCAGGCCCACCGGACCCCGGGGAGGATGCCGTCAGCGTGAGGACCAGCGCCGGCTTCTCAGGCTCCTGGGCGCCTGGGGCGGCGACATCGACCCACCGCACGACCGAACCGTCAGAGTATGTCTGCAATGCCTTGAACACAACGTGGTCGGTGTTTTCGGGCAGCGGCCCGGCGGAGACGGTGAAGGTGTCGAACTCCCCGGGCTTGATCCCGCCATCCCCCTGCGCCGTCCAGGCAATCCTGGTAACGATCTCCTTGACCTCTCCGTCGTCCGTCATGAGCGGCTTCGACGAGGCCGCTTTGGTAATCTTGTATGTCCACCCCGCCTTGGGCTGGACCGACACGGACGCGATCGAGGTGTCGGTAGGAAGCTGGACGTCCAACCCGGTCGTGGACGCGGTGTCCTTCTCCGTGGGGACCTTGAACGACAAGGTGGCGTAGCTGCCCGCGGCAGCCGTCGGCGGCTGCACCGTGACATGGGCGGACGCCGGTCCAGCTAGGAGGAACATCGCTGCCGCGGCAGTGCCGGCAAGCATGCCGGCACGCCGAACGTTACGGTACATAAGATCCCTTCGAACGTCCCACGGCGCGTGGGACCACCTGAAGATGCCTTGCCTTGCTCGCGCCGGGGTCGTTCGTCGGGCAGATGAGCCCGCCAGCGGAACTCGTCTACCAGGCTCGCCGTGACGTCAACGCTCGCCGTGACGTCAACCCCGGAAAAGGGGAAGCGGGTGGTCCCCGACGCCGTGCGCCACGGCCAAGGGGGCGAGCGTGCGGTCTCGACACCCGCTTCCGAAGGTTGATCTTCACGGTGGGTGGGACAGGCGGAACGACGGCGACGGTCACCGGATACAGCAACAGGGCCACGACGGTGCGCGGCCTCAGTCCGGCCGCGCACCACACAGCCCGCTCGGAGTGACGAAGCATCAGCCCCACACAGCCCACGGCAATGCCATGGGCCGCCGTCATCGGAACATCCAGGCTCGGACCGCTGGCCAGGTGGGTGTGCGGATGCGCAAGTACGAAGGTGACATGGAGGGCGATCTGCGTCACCCCCAGACCCGCGAGCAGCGCAGCGACTCCTCGCTCGCGGTCCGCGAGCCCGAACGCCACCCGGGTGAGGAGGAGGACCGCAACCAGCATGATCCCAGCGGCTGGCCGCGGCGCCCCGCCAGAGACGTGCGCGGCCCAGGCCAGACACACCGAGGACGAGGCGAACACGACGGCTCGGCCCAACCGGGCCGTCCCGCTGTCCACCTCGCACTCTGCTGCCACAGCGAGCAAGCTTGCCATGCCCGGCCGCGGTCATGGCCACACCCCCGGAACCGTGCGATTGGGGTTGATGATCTGACTGGCGGTCCTGGGCGTCTCGTGGGCAGGGTGACCATGAACTTCGCCCCGGGGGTACGCCGCGGGTCGTAATAGGCCTTATGGAGAGCTCGCTCAGTCGCTTCTCGGCGCCAGCCATGGCCGGCCGAGAGCGGAGACGCCGATCGCTTCGATCCATGACGGTCGGGCCGGGATGGTCGGGGCAGGTTAGTCGACCTGGGCCTGCTGGCCCGGCGGACGGGCAGGACCTGGGATCGTCGCGGACCGGGCGTTGCCGCTCTCGATATTACTTCCGGTGTTGCTTCGCTGGTAAGTGTTCGGTGATGTCGTGGGAGGGCTCGCCGAATGCCCGGCCGGCGTTGCCGGTCGGGTGCTGTCGGTGAGGCGAGTTAAGGCGCGGGTCCGTCGTGATCGGGG
>NZ_CDXDOS010000271.1:0-4377 GCF_978021245.1 Frankia sp. CoBUL1 | reverse complement strand
AACTTATCTAGGAAAATCCCGCTAGATCCAGCCGGTCGGCCCCCAGGCTTGCGTGGCCCTTTCCGACCATCCGATGACGGCGCGGCGTCCAGGTGGTGTACGGTGCCGCATCGATCGAGATGCGGACGGTCCACCGGAGTCGTGATGTTTGATCATGGCTGTGGCGGGAGTGACACCGCGCCAGCCAGGCGCTGTCTGGCCTGACACGGTTCCGCCCCGTATCCTTCGCTCGGCTCTGGAGATCCGCGTTCCGGCCGGGACCCTTGGATGTGGTGGAGGCACCCGGAAATGCGGATACAGGGCATCGCGTCACCTCAATCTTTGGGGTCACTGCGTACTATAACCAGCCGATGTCCTGAGGTGCCGTGTTTCATGGCTCCTCACGCTCGGTCGAACCCAGGACCGATGGGTTGGCATACCCATTGGGTGAACGACGGCAGGGAAAGGAAGGAGACGCATGGCTCGTGACTTCGACGCTCGGCGAAGCACGGATGTCGAGGAGGACGAGCTCCAGGAACAGAGCCTGGAGACGCTCAAGGCGCAGCGCGCCGGTGCGGCGGCGGACCTGGGGGACGACATGGACGCCCTCGAGGCCGAGCTGGACCTTCCGGATGCGGAGGTGCGCGACGAGGAACTGTCGCTGCGGGTACTTCCCCGGCAGGCCGACGAGTTCACCTGCACTCGATGCTTCCTGGTGCAGCACCGCAGCCAGCTCGCAGACGTCCGTCACGTCGTCTGTTCGGACTGCGCGGCCTGAGGGCCGGGTCCCGGGGCGGGGTGTCCCTCGACGGCGGGCGGTGCGGACCGGTTGCCCGGTTGCCCGGTTGCCTGGTTGCCCGGTCGTCTGAGTAGGCGTACCACTACCTAACGCGAGCTTGTCGCTGGGGGTGGTGCGGATGCTCGACGAACAGTCACCGATGTCCGGTTCCGTCCGGTCCCGTCCTGCCGCATTTGAGGGTCGACGGCCCCTCCGCCCGGAGGATGCCGCTCCCCGTCCCGGGGAGGAGGATCCCGCGGACGGTCCCGAAAGCCTGCCGCTGCTCCTGAACCGGTTCGTCCCCCCGCCGGCCCCGCCGGGTCATGTCGATCGACCACGGCTGCTCGACGCACTCGACGCCGCCACCGTCCTGCCCCTCACGGTGGTGCGGGCTCCGGCCGGCTCGGGCAAGACGGTGCTGGTCGCGGCCTGGGCCGCGGCCCGGCGGGGGGAGACGCCGATCGTGTGGGTGCGGGTCGATCCGGCGGTCGTCCCCGGCCCGCGCGGCGGGGGGCCGGGCCTCCCACTGTGGCCGCAGCTGCTGCACGGGCTGGAACGACACGGTCTGCTCCCGGCCGGTGAGGGCTTTGGGAGCCGGTACGGTCCCGCGGCCGACGATCTTTATGATCGGCGTTACCGATGGCTCGCCAACATCCTCGCCGACCTACCGACGTCCTTCATACTGATCCTCGACGACGTGCATCTGATCACCCGGCGTTCGGACCTCGACGGCCTCGAACTGCTGATCGACGGGGCCGCGGATCGGGCCCGGATCATTCTGATGGGCCGGACGGTGCCCGTGGCGCTGCACCGGCTGCGGGCCGCCGGGTGGATCACCGAGATCGGCCCGACAGATCTCGCCTTCACCCGGGCGGAGGCCACCGCGCTCCTGGGCCGGCAGGAGATCACGGGCCGGCAGGAGATTACGGGCCGGCAGGAGATTACGGGCCGGCAGGAGATCACGGCGTCGCCCGCGACGGTGAGCGGTCTCGTGCACGTCACCGAGGGCTGGGCGGCTGGGCTGCGGCTGGCGGCCGGGGCGCTCGCCGCACGGGAACGACGACCACTGCCGGGGGCGGACGGGCGGTGGGAAGCGGCCGTCGCATCCCCGTCCGGTGGCCTCGGTGACACGGCTGGTTTCTCCGGCGCCGTGGCCGGCCATCCCGCGGTCGCCGATTTCCTGCGGGCCGAGGTGCTAGCCGGTAAGCCGCCGCCGGTACGCCGCTTCCTCCTGCGGATCAGTGTCCTGGAGCGCATGACCGGGCCGCTGACGGACGCCGTCGCGGCCGAGCGGATGGACGCGGGCGTCCTGGCGGCGGCTACCGGCTCGCGTGCCGCGCCGGCACCCACGGTGGGTGCACGGGTGAGCGGGAAGGAAGTTCTGGCGGCACTCGCGCGTGCCGACGGCTTCGTGGTCGAGCTCGACCACGACGGCGGATGGTTCCGCTTTCACCGACTGCTTGCCGCGGTGCTGCGTTCCGCGTTGGCCGCGGACGGCGACGAGGACACCGCTGAGCTTCACTTGCGAGCCGCGATCTGGTTCGCCGCGCACCGTCGGACGACGGACGCGGTACATCACGCCGCGCATGCCGGGGACTGGTGGTACGCGGCCTGTCTGCTCGTCGATGGGCCCGAGATGGTGGACGCCCTGCATGGCGGCGTCGCGGGGTTCAGCCCGATCATGACGGGGATGCCGGACTCCCCGGCCTCGTGGTCGCCGGAGTGCGCCCTGGTCGCCGCCGTGGGCCGGCTGGGCCGGGGACAGGTGGGGGCGGCCACCAGATACCTGCAGGTGGCCCGGGGGAGCATCGCCGCGGCGGTCGTGTCCCGTCGTCGCGCGCTCGCGGTCCGGGCCGATCTCGTCGACCTGCGCCGGGCGGAGCTCGCCGGGGCGTGCGAGGAGATGCTGAGCATCACCCGCCGGTTGCTACGCTCCCCGGGCAGGCCGGGCGCCGTGCCGCAGCCGGTTGGTCCGGTGGTTGCCGGTGTGACGGGGCGGGCGGAGGCCGCGGGGAAGGGCCGGCCACGACCGCCCGCCGACGTGCGGCCGCCGGGAGATCCCCGGTTCCTGCCCGCCGGCCCCGCCGGGGGCGCCGAAGGTCCCGGACGGGAGCCGGCCGGTGTTCGACGTGATCACGTCGGGGGAGACGTGGCCCGCCCCGGCTCCGTCGTCGGTGGGGCCCCGCCGGACCGCCCGGCCGGGATCGTCGCGCGATCGACCGGTGGTGGCGTGGATGGTGGCGTGGATGGTTCCGACATGGTCGCGGCGGCCGTGGCCTGGTGTGCGCGCGGGCGGGCGGAGCTCTGGCTCGGCCGTCCCGACCTGGCGCTGGAGGCGTTGCGGGAGGCGATGACGGCGGCCCGGGATACCGGTCTGCGGACGGTCGAGGCATCGGCGTCCGGGGCGATGGCTCTCGCCTACGTGCTACGAGGTCGGTTGCGGCAGGCCGAGTCCAGCGCGGCAGCGGCGGTCGCCACCGCCGCTGTGATCACTGCCAGCCCGGTCGATCCCACGGTCGTCCCCGCATCCTCGGATGGTCGGACCGACATGCCGGCAGGCCTGGTCGAGGTGCATCTCGCCCATGCGATGGTGGCGGCCGCCCGGGTCGACGACGTGCGCGTCACGCACCATCTCGACCTCGCGCGGATGGCCTTCACCCCGGCGCATCCTCCCTACCTGCTCGATCTGATCGTCGTACTGGAGGCGAGGGCGCGATGCCGGCGTGGGGAGGCGGACGATGTGCGGGCTGCCCGCCGTCTCCTGGCGTCGCGAGGACGACCGGCCGGACCGCCGCTGTGTCTGTCGCTGTGGCGCGCCGCCGAGACCGATCTGCTGATCGCCGTCGGGAACGCCCAGGCTGCCCGGCAGCTGCTGGGACAGCTGGCTGACACCCGCCGGCCGGACCATGCTCTCGCGCTCGCGGCGGCCCGGGCGAACCTCGCGTGCGCTGATCTAGAGGGAGCGGAGCACGCGGTGGCGGCTCTGCTGCGGGCGGACGGTGGCGGAGGCAGTTCGGTGGTGTCGGCATGTGTGGTGGCAGCGGTGGCGGCCGCGCGGCGTGATGACCATGCGCGGGCCACCGACCTGCTGGCGCGTGCCCTCGCGCTCGCCGAGGACGAGGGACTCGCTGGCCCGTTCCTCGAATTCGGCGGCGAACCGTTGGCGATCTTGGATGCCCATCCCGGCCTCTCCGCCGCACATCCGTTCTTCGTGTCGACTCTGCGGGCCATGGCCACGACGGAGTCCGCCGCCGCGGTGAACCCGCGGACGCCGACCGACGGCGGACCGGTCATGGCCGTATCCGGGGCGGGGGTGCCGCCCGTGGGGGCGGCCGGCCTGGAGGTGCCGAGCGGGGGGACGCCGAGCGGAGAGGTGGCGGTGCCCGCGCCCGCGTGGCCGGCCACCCCACGTCGATCCGTCATGAGCGGGCGAATGGCACGTCCGGCCCTCATGACCCCCGCGGCGCGCTCGGCGCCGCCTGACCGTGACAGGCAGGGGGCCGACGTCCCGCGCGGCCCCTCCGGCCCCTCCGGTCCGGCGGGCTACGGCCTTGGGACGGGAACAAGTCCGATCTCCCCAGGGCAGCCGGGGGCGCGTGAGCGCTCACCCGGTTCCAGGG
>NZ_CDXDOS010000270.1:0-4380 GCF_978021245.1 Frankia sp. CoBUL1 | reverse complement strand
CCCCGCCGAAACCACCGCACCCCCCGCCGGCACCACCGCACCCCCCGCCGGCACGGATACCCGGGGCGCCTTCGACGAAGGCCTGTCCGACTCGGCGACCCCTGACTTCGAGGAGTTGCCCGGCGTCGACCCGTCGCGCGGTGCGCCCAGCCGGCGGCGCTGAGATCACGTGCCGGCGATCGGCGTGCCGGGCAAAGCGTGGCTGCCGGACACGCCCGCATCCCGGCAGCTCGTGGCCAGCATCCGGCAACCGGTCACCTCGTCCCCGCGACCGGGCCGACCGGGCCGACCGGGCCGACCACGCGGTAGGTCCCGGGAGCGCCGGCTGGGACGGCGGGGTGCGCCGGTGCTCTCGGCGCAACCGGCCGGTAGGCCGCCCCGAGGGGTGGGCGCGGGTCGGGTTCCCCCTTGTTCGGCCAGAAGGACATCGCCCGTTCGGCCTGCGCAGTGATGGTCAACGACGGGTTCGCGCCGAGGTTCGCCGAGACCGCGGCGCCGTCGACGACGTGCAGCCCCTCGTATCCGAAGACCCGGTGGTAGGGATCGATTACTCCGGTGGTGGGATCCGTGCCGATGGGGGCCCCGCCGAGGATGTGCGCGGTCAGCGGGATGTTGGCGATCTCGCCGATCGACCCGCCGGGGTAGCCGCCCATCCTGGCCGCGATCCGGCGGGCGGCGTCGTTGCCCTCCGGGATCCAGGAGGGGTTCGGCTCACCGTGTCCCTGCCGACTCGTCAGCCAGCCGAGACCGAACGGTCCACGGCGCAGGGAGACGATCAACGAGTTGTCCCACGACTGCATGACCAGCGCAATGATGGTCCGCTCGGACCATCGCCAGGGCAGTGACGACGCCAGCGCCTGATGTGGGTGGAGCACGACCTGACGCAGGTATTTCAGCCAGCGCGGCACCCGCCCGCCGCCGTCGGTCATCGACGCGCTGATCAGTGCCATCAGGTTGCTCCCCCGGCCGTAGCGCACGGGTTCGATGTGGGTGTGCTCGTCGGGGTGGAAGGACGAGGTGATCGCGACTCCCCGGGCGATCCGCCGATCAGGGCGCAGCCTGGATGCGCCCAGGATCGCCTCGGAGTTCGTCCGGGTGAGATGACCGAGCCGGTCGGACAACACCGGCAGGTCACCGCTCTGTTTCATCGCCAGCAGCAGCCGCTGGGTGCCCAGGGTGCCGGCGGCGAACACGACCTGCTCCGCGGTGAGGGTACGTCGCCGACGCCGGACGAGACCCCCCGTCCGGACCATGTCGAGCTCATA
Organism: Frankia sp. CoBUL1; assembly: GCF_978021245.1. Lineage (NCBI taxonomy): Bacteria > Bacillati > Actinomycetota > Actinomycetes > Frankiales > Frankiaceae > Frankia > Frankia sp. CoBUL1. The sequence goes on along the minus strand of NZ_CDXDOS010000270.1, from coordinate 3,115 downwards.
CCCGCCGGTCGGGCGTGGCCGGACAGCCGTGACCGTGGTGTCCGGGACTACCCGCACACCGGCCCGCTCGGCCAGGTACAGGTAGTTACAGTCGAGGGTGTTCTTGGCCCCTCGACGGCAGCCGCTCATGCACTCCCCGCACTCTACGCATCCCGTCCGAGCCGGGCCGGCGCCGCCGAAGTACGGGTCGGGGACACGCACGCCGGGTTCCCGGCGGCCGTCGCGGCCGAAGAAGACACCGACCGGCGCCGCCGCGAAGGTGGACCCGACCCGCATCTCCTCGGCGACCCTGCGGAACACCTCGTCGGAGTACGTCGTCGTCGGGTTGGGATTCACCCCGAGCATGCGTTCGGCCTGGTCGAAGAACGGCTCCAGCTCACGGCGCCAGTCGGTGATGTCCCGCCACTGCGGGTCGGTATAGAAGGCGTCGAGCGGGCGGTACAGCGTGTTCGCGTAGACGACCGAGCCGCCACCGACCGCCGTTCCGGACAGCACCACGACCCGACCCAACCAGGTGATCTTCTGGATACCGTGGCAGCCCAACCGCGGCATCCACAGATACCGGCGAACGTGCCAGCTGTTCTTCGGCAGCGTGTCCGGGGTGAACCGGCGACCGGCCTCCAGCACGAGGACACGATGGCCCTTCTCCGCGAGCCGTAGCGCGCTGACACTGCCGCCGAACCCGCTCCCGATCACGATCACGTCGGCGTCATAGCCGCCGTCCGACCCGGAATCAGCCACGGGTGTCGTCCACCGAAGTCACCATGACTTCCCATGATGGGCTGTCGCTGGGACTATGCAACACCATCCGCCACTGACCGTCACCATCTGCGGCCCGCCACGGGCGGGCCGCGGCGGGCGACCCGGACCACAGGTCGACCGGCTCAGGCCGCGCCGTCAGCCGCCGACTGGCTCGCCATCTGGGCATGCGCACGCCCCGCGCGAGCGGCCTCCTCGATAGCCTCCAGCGGTGGCCGCGGGATCGACACGGGCGGCGCCCCGGATTCCGGGCGGGCGGCTCGGGACCCGTAGGCCTCCCATCCTGGGCGTCCGGGCGCGGGTCCCTTCTCCTTCGCGGTGCGGGTGTAGCGCCCGCGCCCCTGGCTCGGGACGGTGGAACCCGGCGTCAGTCCGGTCCTGATCCCCCGGTTCTCCAGGCAGGCGCGGCAGTTGCAGTCGGCGGACGCCCTGGGCAGGCGATCGAGTCGCCAGGACAGATTGTCGATCTCGTCGCCATCCCCGACCAGGACACCGGTCGTGATGATGTGCACTAGATGCAGGGCCAGTTCGACCGGTTCCCAGCTGTCCTCCTCCAGGATCACCCGCAGTTTCTGGTAGATAGCCAGGTAGTCGGACGTCGGGCACCGCATCGCGTTCGCGAGGACCGTGATCACCTGGCTGGCGGCCAGGGTCATCGGCTCGGGCGGCGGAGGGGGCAACGGGACTGTCGGGGCGCCCCGCTCCGGTTCGGGAGTCGACGCGTCCGCTGCCCCAGCGGTCTCGTCCGTCGGGACGTGTGGCTCGTCCGTCACGGCCCCGCGGGTGGCGGGATCGACGGTGCCCACGGCCGAGGCCGGTTGGGGGTCGCCCTCCGCTCGGACGTCACCCGGCTCCGGCTGGTCTGAACGGGCGGTGTCCGGATCATCCGAACCGGCGGTGTCCGGGCGGTCGGCGCCCCTCGAGGGGGCGAGGTTGACCGCCGGGCTGGCGGCACCAGGCGAGCCATCGCCCGCCACGGACGCCATCGCCCGGGGACGACGGCCGACCGCAGACACCGTCCGCAGGCCGATCCGGCCACGGCGACCGCCGCGGCGCCGGCGGGCGGGCGCGGCCGAGGCTGCGGTTGCCGAGCCGGCCTCCGGAGACGCCGGAGCCGCGGACGCAGGAGAGGATGCGACGCCGGCCGCGACCAGGCGGACCTCGCCTGCCCGTACGGCGGCCTCGGGGATGCTCAGGGCTAACCGCGTCGTCCTGCCGGCCGCGGGCCGGGCCACCGTCGCCAACCAGCCCTGGTTGCGCAACCTGGTGATCTGGCGCTGCACGTGGGTCCGGCTGTAACCGGTCTCCGCGACCAGGGTGACCAGGCCGGGGGCGCTCACCGCGGCACCGGCGGGCGCCGCCGGCGGAACCTCGGCGACGTGGCTCGCCAGCGTCAACGCGACCAGCTTCGCCGCCGATGGCAGGGCCGCCCGCAGCACCGCCCGCTGCCATCCCCCGCGATCGGATACCAGCGTGCCCGGCTCCTGCGCACGGACCAGAACCAGAGCACCGGGGAGGGCAAGCTGGGTCACGGCCGACGCCACGTGTCCTCCCTTCCTCGGCGGGGTCACTCGAAGCTGACGGACTGCGCCCGCCCGAGCGGACCGGGGCGGGTTGCCCGGGGATCATGCCGACCTGAACGGGTTCGGTGGGTCGGGGACCGGTCAACGTCTGTCCAGGCACGGTACTCCGTGCCTGGAGGGGAGGCTCCTGGGGAGGGCCACCACATTCACATGAAGAGGACATGACTTCATCACCCTCGTTGGGGACTCGTGGTGCGACAGACGCATCAAACATCGCGCGACTGACGCAAAGCAAAAGATGGGGCCAGCGGCCACGAAAAGGCCACACCGGGCCATCCGGAAAGACCTCCCGAGCAGTTCTTCTCCCCGCCTTCAACCTCATCGGGTGACACCAGAAAGCGATTTTTAATCCGTCATCTTCAAATCCTTATTACCGCGTCACCCGGCGGGACGGCATCCCCGGGGAGGAGGACTTGGCGGCGTGGAGGATCCCCCCGCCACCTCGCCGGAGGGATGGCCGCCGCGGTGACCGCCGCGGTGACCGCCGCAGTGACCGCGCCCGAGTACACCCTGCCCACGGCACGTGCAGAGGAAAGTCCGGGCGCGCTCACCGGTTGAACCGGCCCGCCGGTATCCGGAACTACGACGGGACTCGGCGCACAAGAAAAATCGATGGGAACCGGAACACCGGGAGAAACCGGACCGCCCGGTCACGGCATTCTTCGTCCTTGCCCGACGAGGCCGGGCGGGAACAGCCACCTCGCCCGATCGACCCGCCGCCACACAACGGACGCCAACCACCGTCGCCGACAACAGAGATCGCGAACCTCCAT
>NZ_CDXDOS010000269.1:0-4424 GCF_978021245.1 Frankia sp. CoBUL1 | reverse complement strand
CAAGCTTGGGCTGCGGACCTGAACCTTCGCGACGAGGAAGCAGGTGCGTGCCGGGCGCACAGCGGCGACACGGCGACCGAGGCGCCGGGCTTACCCCTGAGCGGACGCCCTGAGGTCGTGCCGCCCTTCGGTGGGCGTTTCGTTCTCGTCTGTCGACGACCTCCTGCCGCGGCTCTGACGGAAGCACCCACAAGCTCCATTCTCTTGAAAATCTTGCTTAAACTCCTCTAGAGATCGTATGTTCTACGCGAGAGGGGGCCATCGTGGCACATTCGATCGAGGTGGATGATCAGACTTGTCACTCGCTCGCCTTGGCGGCGCGCATGAGTGGCTGTACGGCAGGCGAGGTGGTGGCCCGCCTAGTGGCGGAGGTGGGCATGCCGACGTCACCCACGTCGGCAAGCAAGGAGGGAGAGCAGCATTCGGAGGAAGCGGAGGCGGTGGCGGTGTACGCCGACTACGAGGGGCACCGCACCCAGGGCAGGTACGACCCGAAGACGTCTCGGATTGACATCGTGGCCGGGCCGCTGGGTGGGCAGAGCTTCAAGACGCCGACCGGTGCGGCTCGCGCCGTGGTCGGCCACTACAAGCCGAGTGTCAGCCCGCACCGCAACGGCTGGTCGTTCTGGGTCCTTGACGACGGGTCGGGAAGGTTCCTGCAGAGCATCCGAGGAACGCCGTGAGTCCAGTGTCGGCGCCGGCCGGAGGAACCAGACGAGTGCCATGCCGCCGAACTCACCGGGAACCGCGCGCATCCTCCTCGCCATGATCGCCGTGCCGGGCGAGAGCATCCAGCGCGGTGACACGACCACATACGGTCGTATCGCCGAGCAGCTCGGAGTCCGCAGCCTCGCGCAACAGGTCGGACGGGCCGTGGGCGCGAACCCGCTGTGCATCTTCGTGCCGTGCCACCGCGTCGTCGGGTCTCATGGCTCCCTCACGGGATACGCCGGCGGACTGAAGCGCAAGCAGACGCTCCTGGAGCTCGAGGAATCGCCTCAGATCAGCGCCGGACGCTTGTTCTGACCGAAAATCTCAAGTTTGCCACCGCGAGCACGTCTCCAATGGGATGGACATGAAACAGCCGTTCGAGAAGGTAGTCGCGCGGCACGGCGCAACCGTGCTGCGCGTCTGCCGGGTCGTCCTCGGTCCGTACGACGCGGACGACGCGGACGACGCATGGTCGGAGACCTTCCTCTCCGCCATGCGCGCCTGTCCCGACCTGCCAGAGACGGCGAACGTGGAGGCATGGCTCGTGACGATCGCGCATCGCAAGGCGATCGATGTGCTATGTGCCGCGAAGAGAAACCCTCTACCAGCCGAGGAGATACCGGAATCACCAACAGAACGAGGCATCCCCGGCTCTGGGGATCCCGACCTGTGGGCCGCGGTGAACGGGCTCCCGAACGATGACGACATGACCGCCCTGCTGCCGACGCCCATGGATGCCGATACTTTCAGCCGGCTTCACCGCCGCCTGGAGCAGAAGGCGGAGCGAGCCGACCTTGTCGACGTCGCCTACACCACCATCGACTCGCCTGTCGGCAAGCTGCTGCTCGCCGCCACCCGGAAGGGTCTGGTCCGCGTGGCGTACGCCACCGAGGATCACGATCGAGTGCTGGAGACCCTCGGCCAGAAGCTCAGCCCGCGCATCCTGCGCGCTCCGAAGCGGCTGGACACGGTGACGCGCGAGATCGACGAATACTTCGCCAAGCACCGCCAGGTCTTCGACCTCACGATCGACCTGTCGCTGTCCCGCGGATTCCGGCGCCTCGTGCAGACGCATCTGCCCGAGATCGGATACGGCCAGACTCGCAGCTACCGGGACATGGCCGAACTCGTCGGCAACCCCGGGGCCGTCCGCGCGGTGGGCACCGCCTGTGCGACCAACCCGCTGCCGATCGTCGTCCCGTGCCACCGAGTTCTGCGTACCGATGGCACGCTCGGTGGTTACATCGGCGGACTCGAAGCCAAGGCCACGCTGCTGAACCTGGAGGCCGCGGCATGAGCACCGCGAAGTCGACCAGGAAGAAGACGACGGGCCGCCAGACGCATCGCCACCAGCGCCAACACGGCCGTCAGCCAAGGTGCGGTCGGTGTCGGCGGCCGGGCCGCCCATGCTCGGGGTGAGCGTGCCGCAGTCGGTCGAGGCCCCGGTCGGCCGTCAGTGTTTGACGAGCCGGTCGGCCGTCTCGCGGAGCGCGGCCAGACGGGTACGGTACTCCTGCTCATCGATCTCACCGCGGGCGAAGCGGTCGGCCAAGACCTGCTCGGGAGACGGTCCGGCGGGCCCAGCGGCGGCCGGAGGCGGGGCGGGTGGCCACATCGGGGGACGGCCGCGATCGCCGGCGTGGGTCAGCGCCCGTACCACCAGCACCGCCCCGATGATGAGCACAGCCCAGAACAGCAGCATGCCCAGGGACATCGCAAACCAGCCCCAGCCGCTCATTCCATAGCCGTCGTACCAGTACATCACCACTGTCACCTCCCGGAGCGAGCGGACGGGACGGCCCGAACCGGGCCCCATGCCGCACCCCCTCCCGCTTCCAGAGTGCGGCGAGTCGCGCTGGAGCGCAGGTGCTGGACGATCCGACGTCACTGGGTCAACCCGCTCACCGTCGTGTGCCCAATTGCCCAGCATGGTCAGCTCTGCGCCCCGTGGGCGGTGCACTGCACATTTCGACCCCGTAGCCTCATCACCATCCGGCGCGCCCCGACCGGACCCGGTCGACGACACCGCGGTCGCCGACAGGTCCCACCGGTGAACGCCGTCAGCGAGTAGCAGCCGCCGGTCACCGTCTACACCCGGCCCGGATGCCCCTACTGCTTCCTGCCGCGCCCGGTGCCGGAGCGGGTGGCCCGGTGCAGCCCGACGGCGGTGCGACCGTCGTCCGCAGCTACCCGGAGGTGGTGATGGGCCAGGATCAGCGCCGCGACGCAGATCGGCACGTTGACGAGGAAAAGCCACCGCCAGCCACCCATGCCCAGCCGAGACCCTTCACCATGGAACGTCTCGGGCGCTGACTGCCCGAGACCGGGGCACCCTAACTTGACGCTATGACTGCGTCAATCTATTTTTGATGCATGCTCTACCCCGCTCCGGCCCTCAGGCCTGCCGACGATCAGGTGCTTAGCGAGATCGACGGCATGCGGGACGTACTGCGGCACCAAATCCAGACCGCGCCGTCGAAATGGACTGAGGGGCTCCGGAAGTTCCTGACCGCCGATGCCGTCGCAGCCTCGAACTCCATCGAGGGCTTCAAGGTATCCACGATCGACGTCGAGGATCTGATGGATGGCGAGCGAGATGTCGAGGTCTCGGACGAAAACCGCGAGGAGACCCTCGCCTATCAGCGGATGATGACGTATCTCCAGACGCTCCACGATGCCGAGGACTTCGGCTACAGCAAAGGCCTACTCAACGCTCTGCACTGGATGTTGCAAGGCCACCGTCACACTATGCACAAGCCGGCCGGGCAGTGGCGCCGGGGCCCCGTCTACGTCACCGACGCCCGTGACCCCAGCATCGCGACCTACACAGCCCCGGACGCCGATGTCGTCCCCGCGCTCATGAAGGAACTCATCGACTGGCTCAACGCCGACAACGGCACCCATCTGCTGGTGCGAGCAGCTCTGGCACATCTGCACCTCGTGTCCATCCACCCCTGGGCCGACGGGAACGGCCGGATGTCCCGTTCGCTCCAGACACTCATGATCGCCCGCGAAGGCGTCCTCGCCCCGGAGTTCTCCTCCGTCGAGGCGTGGCTCGGCCGCCCCGGCAACACCTGGGAGTACTACCGCGAACTCACCGGTCGGGGCCCGACGTACCTTCCCGACCAGGACGTCTCCAGCTGGATCCGCTTCAACCTGACCGCCTACCACCAGCAGGCCCAGACCGTTCAAGGCCGACTCGACCGCTCCGGGCGGGTATGGGGCGCACTCTCCGGATTCGCCAAGAGTACCGGTCTGGACGAGCGAGTGGTGACCGCCCTGCACGACGTGGCCATGGCTGGACGCGTCCGCCGCTCACGCTACGAGCATGCCGAGGGCCTGAGCCTGCAACAGGCGCAACGCGACCTCCGCGACCTCGCCACCGCCCAAGTCCTAGAACCGGTCGGCCGAACCCGGGCCCGCTACTACACGGCAGGCCCCCGCTTCCCTCAGCCGGCACTCGACATCGCGCGCACGCCCATGACCTTGAGGGATCCATACACCGGCTGACCCGAAAAACAACGTGAGGTGACGGTGGTGCCCGGCTCAGGCGGCCTCGGGGAGGGGGTCGAAGCGGACGGTGTAGCCGAGGGTGTTGGCTTGGCGGGTCAGGCGGCGCAGGGCGCGTTCGGGGTCGTGTCGGGTGTAGTAGTCGCCGCCGAGGTTCTGGTAGTCGGTGTCGTTGGTGAGCATGTGCCAGACGGCGGTCAGGG
>NZ_CDXDOS010000268.1:0-4429 GCF_978021245.1 Frankia sp. CoBUL1 | reverse complement strand
GACCCAGCCCACACCGGAAATCCTCACCTCAGTCGTGCTGCTGGAAGGACTCAAGCCAGGGCTGCGCGTCGACGGGCTCATCCCCGCCGAGGTCATCACGGTCATTGCCGCGCAATGGCACGGTTCCGACGCGCTCGAACTGACCTACAAGACCGCCGCGGGTAGCCTCGGCCAGCAGGTCGTGTTCCGCAAGGACCAGGACAAGCTCAGCGTCGCCCATACCGGCAGCCGCGCCTTCGATGCCAACGCCAGCGACTTCGAGCTCGTGGCCGAGGCGCAGCGCATCTCGCTGGCCGGGCTCTTCGACCCGATGCTTGCCGTCGCCACCAGCGACGTGCAGCCCCTCCCACACCAGATCCGCGCGGTGTACGGCGAGCTGCTCCCGCGTACCCCGCTGCGCTTCCTGCTCGCCGACGACCCCGGCGCCGGCAAGACGATTATGGCTGGCCTCTACCTCAGGGAGCTGCTGCTGCGCGACGACGTGAAGCAGTGCCTCATCGTCGCGCCCGGCGGGCTCGTGGAGCAGTGGCAGGACGAGCTCTTCTTCAAGTTCGGCCTCCGCTTCGATCTGCTGACCAACCAGCTCATGGACTCCCAGGTCAACCTCAACGTCTTCGAGACCAACCCGCTCCTCATCGCACGAATGGATCAGCTCTCCCGCAACGAGCAGCTCCGGGCCCAGCTCAGGGAGACCGAGTGGGACCTGATCGTCGTCGACGAGGCCCACCGCATGGGCGCCCACTACTTCGGCGGCAAGCTGGAGAAGACCAAGCGCTTCCAGCTCGGGGAGCTCCTCGGCGAGATCACCCGCCACCTGCTGCTGATGACCGCGACCCCGCACTCGGGCAAGGAGGAGGACTTCCAGCTCTTCCTCACCCTGCTCGACAGGGACCGGTTCGAGGGCCGGCAGAAGAAGACCACGGACACCAGCGGGATCATGCGCCGCCTGGTCAAGGAGGAGCTGCTTACCTTCGAGGGCAAGAACCTCTTCCCCGAACGTGTCGCCGAGACCGTTCCCTACGAGCTGACCGCGTTGGAGTACGCCCTCTACGCGGACGTCACCCACTACGTCCGCGAGGGGATGAACCGGGCCGACCGGCTCGGCGGCAAGCGCAAGAACACCGTCGGCTTCGCGCTCACCGTTCTCCAGCGGCGATTCGCCTCCAGCCCGGAGGCGATCTACAAGAGCCTCGTCCGCCGTTCCGAGCGCCTGGAGGGCAAACGGCAGGAGATCCTCAACGGCACCTACCGCGAGTCCGAGCCGACCGTCGACCTGGGCGAGATCGACGAGGACGGGTACAACGCCGAGGAGATCGAGGAGCTGGAGGAGGACCTGCTCGACGCCGCCACCGCAGCGCAGACCGTCGAGGAACTCAACGCCGAGCTGATCGAGCTGGCCGAGCTGGTGAAGACCGCCAAGATCGTCCGCGACGCTGGCACCGACCGCAAGTGGACCGAGCTGTCGAACATCCTCCAGGACGAGGTGCTGACCGCCGACGCCAACGGCTGGCCGCGCAAGATCATCATCTTCACCGAGCACCGCGACACCCTCGACTACCTCCGGGCCAGGATCGGCTCGCTGCTCGGCAAGCCCGACGCGGTCAGGGCGATCCACGGCGGCGTCCGCCGCGGCGAGCGTCGCCAGATCACCGAGGAATTCACCAAGAACCGCGACGTCCAGATCCTCCTGGCGACCGACGCGGCCGGGGAGGGCCTCAACCTCCAGACTGCCCATCTGATGGTCAACTACGACCTGCCGTGGAATCCCAACCGCATCGAGCAGCGCTTCGGCCGCATCCACCGCATCGGCCAGGACAAGGTCTGCCGACTGTGGAACCTCGTGGCCTCCAACACGCGGGAGGGTGAAGTCTTCACCCGTTTACTGGCCAAGCTCGACCAGATGCGCCAGGATTACGGCGGCAAGGTCTTCGACGTCCTCGGTGAAGCCTTCACCGAGACCCCGCTGCGCGCCCTCCTGCTCGACGCCATCCAGTACGGCGAGCGCTCCGACGTGAAGGCGAAGATGCACGAGGTCATCGACGCCAGCGTCGGCGATGGCCTCAAGGACCTGCTCGACGAGCGGGCGCTCGCCTCAGAGCACTTCGCCGAGGCCGACCTCCAGCGGCTCCGCGCAGCGATGGATGAGGCCCGGGCCAAGAGGCTCCAGCCGCACTACGTCGAGCTGGCGTTCAAGGCGGCCTTCACCCGTCTCGGTGGCCGGATCGCCAGGCGTGAGCGGGGGCGCTACGAGATCGCGAACGTGCCCCAGCACCTCCGCTCGGCCGGCAAGGGACCGATCGCGACGAAGTACGACCGCGCCACCTTCGACCTTGCCCGCGTCCAGCCCGAGGGACTCGCTCGGGCCGACCTGCTCGCGCCCGGCCACCCGCTCCATGACGCGGTCATGGACGAGACTGTCCGGCAGTTCGGCGGCGCACTGAACCAGGGCACCGCGCTCGTGTCCTCGACCCTCGAAGAGCCACACCTGCTCGTGGGCGTCGTGGAGGAGGTCGCCGACGCCACCGGCGAGTCTGTCGCGCGCCGTTTCGGCTACGCCTATGTCGACAGCTACGGCACCGTCAGCCCCGCTGGTCCTGCGCCGTACCTGGACTGCGTCGCCGCTCCCGCCAGCCCGGAGACCGACGCCGCACGCGCCCTTCCGTGGCTTGCCGAGGCCGAGGACAAGGCTACGAGCTGGATCATCGCGAACCGGCTCCCCGAGTACCTCGCCGAGGTCCAGCCCCGCCGGCTGGCGGAGCTGACGAAAGCCCGTGACCTGGTCACGAAGCGCCTTACCGCAGAGAGCGAGCGCCTGCTGTTCGAGGCGGCGATCGCCTCGGAGAATGAGCAGAAGGGCGAGAAGCCCAAGGAGTCGTCGGAGAACCTCAACCGCAAGGCGGTCGAGCTCGACAGCCGGCTCCGCAAGCGCCTGGAGCTGCTCGACCAGCAGCAGCTCATGTCCATCAAGCCACCCCGCCTCGTCACCGCCGCCCTCGTGCTGCCCGTCAGCCTGTTCGAAGACGAACTGCCGCCGTCCGCGCCGATGCACGCCAAGGAGACCAAGGAGGTCGAGCGCCGCGGAGTCGACCTGGTCCTGGCGCGCGAGCGAGAACTCGGCCGCCAGCCCGTTGAGCAGGCGTTCAACAACCCCGGCTTCGATATCTTGTCGACCGACGCCAACGGCGACACCTACCGCATCGAGGTCAAGGCCCGCCTCGACGGCGCCACCGACTTCTTCGTCACCCACGACGAGGTGATGACCGGCAAGAACGCCGTCCCGCGCTACCGGCTCGCGCTCGTCAAGGTTGACCCGCGCGGGGCGCAGCACGACAAGGTCCGCTACCTCGCCGACCCCTTTGCCGCTACCGACCTCGGCAACTTCGAGGCCACCGGCCTCCGCGGCGACTGGGCCAAGATGTGGGCCAAGGGAAGGACGCCGTTCTAACATCGCTGCACCCGTTTGCCCTGAACGTGTAGGAACCCGCCGCTATGTTCAGCTACGACCCTGGGTGGCCACCCGGGTCGGGAGCGTAGGGGGGCGGGTTCGTGGTGCGGACGCGGAAGCTGATCGAGGTGGCGCTTCCGCTGGAGGCGATCAACCGGGAGTCCGCCCGGGAAAAGTCCATCCGGCACGGACACCCCTCCACGCTGCACCTGTGGTGGGCGCGGCGACCCCTCGCCGCGGCCCGAGCGGTCCTCTTCGCCCAGCTCGTCGACGACCCGAGTTCGCGGCCCGAGGAGTTCCCCACCGAGGAGCTGCAACGCAAGGAGCGGGATCGTCTGCACCACCTCATCGAGCGACTCGTGGTCTGGGAGAACGTCCGGGACGAGAAGCTCCTGCGGGCGGCCCACGAGGAGATCCTGAAGTCCACGAACGGCAACCCGCCGCCGATCCTGGACCCCTTCGCAGGTGGTGGCACCATTCCGCTGGAGGCTCAGCGGCTCGGCTTGGAGGCCCACGCATCCGATCTCAACCCCGTCGCCGTTCTCATCAACAAGGCGCTCATCGAGATCCCCCCGAAGTTCCGCGACCAGCCCCCCGTCTACCCAGGCCTGGCCGGCTCCGAGATCCGGGCCTGGAAGGGCGCCGAGGGCCTGGCCGCCGACGTGCGCGCCTACGGCGCCTGGATGCGTGACAAGGCCGAGAAGCGCATCGGCCATCTCTACCCCAAGGCCACCCTCCCCGACGGCACCAAGGCCGCGGTCATCGCCTGGATCTGGGCCCGTACCGTCACCTGCCCCAACCCCGCCTGCGGCATCGAGATGCCCCTGGTCCGCTCCCAGGGCCGCGCAGAGATCACGCTACGTTGTGATCGGTGACGTTTTGTAGACGTGCTGTGGGGTGACTCGGGGTGCCCTGGGCGACACAGTGCGAGCGAAGCGTCTCTTTCCCCATGCGTACCCGGCACGGGCCGCGCAAACCAGCTCC
>NZ_CDXDOS010000267.1:972-4811 GCF_978021245.1 Frankia sp. CoBUL1 | reverse complement strand
GTCCCGACCGCACCCGCCCCGGCGCCGGGCGGGATGGCGGCGCCGGGGCGGGTGCGGTCGGGACGTAGCTGGTCATCGGTCACGGGTGGCTCCCTGACGTGGATGAACGTGCTGACGTTGACGGGCAGACGGACGTGCCGACACGGACGCGTGCCCTAGATGTTCCGCCTACCCATCCCGCGGCGCGCGAACCGACTACCCGCGAATGCGTCCGACCTCACCCGCGACGGGGACCCATGACCGTGACCGGCAGGCAGCGGCCGGGTGAGCCGGTCAGGACCGCAACGCGAGATCCGCGATGAGGACACGCCGGGTGGCTCCGGTCAACGGCGTCGCCTCGCTGTACTCCGGGTGTTCCACGACAAGCTCGACCGGCACGCGGGGGTCGCGGAAGGCGTCCCGGAGCGAATCGGTCAGCGCGAAGCGCACCATGTGCACGGAGACTGTCTCGGTGGGCACGCCGGGATCCTCGTCAAGGCCGGGGATCTCCTCGCCCGCCACTCGGGTTCCGCCGATCTCCAGGGCGAGACTGTGCTGCAGCCCGGCAAGCCGCCCCAACTCCTCGCGGACGGTCTCCAGAACCGAGAGCTCGATGAACACCGTCGCCGTGAGGACGTGGCTGGAGGGTAGCAGGCGGGAGTAGGCATCGATCTCGTGGGCGACGTCGGCGGAGGCGGTCAACCGCTCGGTGTAGACCATCTCCTGCACCTGGTAGCGCAGCGTCTGCTCGTTTTCGAACTCGAGGACGACGATGTCCCCGACCCGTACCCGGCGTTCGGCGCGCACCAGGATCATCTGGCTGCGCAGCCGCAGCCGGCGCTCCGCGTACGCCTGGTGGTCGGTGGTGATGTCGGCGATGGTCAGCGCCACCGTGCGATCTCCTGTCCGGAAATGCTGGGATCCGTGAACGGGCGGTCCAGGAACGGCCAAGGGCCCACGAATCAGCCAAGGGCCCACGGCACGGGAGCGACGATGCGGGCCGGGGTGGCAACGAGGGACTACTGGCATCGCCCCTGCCACCCCGGCCCGGTAGATCGAGAAACCCCGACGGTCAGGCGTCGGCCGTCTCCTCGGCCGACAGCGCGTCGAGGGCCTTCTTGAACCGACCGGCGTGGGTCTTCTCCGCCCGGGCGAGGGTCGAGAACCAGTCCGCGATCTCCTCGAAGCCCTCCTCGCGGGCGGTCTTGGCGAAGCCCGGGTACATTGCGGTGAACTCGTAGGTCTCGCCGACGACGGCGCTGGCCAGGTTCTTCGTGGTCGTACCGAGGGGCTCGCCCGTCGCCGGGTCGCCGACCTCCGCGAGGAAGTCCAGGTGCCCGAAGGCGTGACCGGTCTCACCCTCCGCGGTGTCGCGGAACAGCAACGAGGCGTCGGTCAGCCCCTCGATGTCGGCCCGGCGGGCAAAGTAGAGGTAACGCCGGTTCGCCTGGCTCTCGCCGGCAAACGCCTCCTTGAGGTTCTCGTGGGTCTTGGTGCCGTCAAGCTTCGGCATGAAGCGCTCCTTGTGGATGGGTGTTCACTGTTGGCCGGTCCCGTCCGCGCCGCGGGCCGGGCCGGAGCCGTTCGCCTGACAGTCCGGGCACAGCCCCCGGAACCGCAGGTCGTACCCGGTGATGGCGAATCCCGAGCGACACGCGATCTGGGCCATCATCCCGTCGAGGACGGGATGATCAACGTCGACCGCCCGACGGCATCCGTCGCAGACCACGTGGTCGTGACGACTCGTGTTGGCGTCGTACCGGGCCGCCGTGCCGTCGCCCAGGTGCAGCTCGAGCGCTCGGCCAACGGATACCAGCAACGCCAGTGTGCGGTATACGGTCGCACTGCCGATCCCCGGGGACACGGTCCGCACCCGCTCGTGGACCTCGGCGGCGGTCGGATGGTCGCGGGCTGCCGCTAGCACCGCCAGCACGGCCCTCCGCTGCGGAGTGAGACGAAGATCGGTCTGGTCGTTCATAGGATCACGCCCGTCGTACGGCGGTGGAACGCCCCAAGCCGCCGGCGACCACGCTCGAGGCGTCACATGGTCCGGCCGGCATCAGGATCCACCGGTTGAGAACGATTCTCAGTATCACTCCCGGGAGGATCCGAAGACAACCAGGGGGCTGTGATCCCGACCTCACCCGGCCCGGCGAGGGCCAGGCGGGCGATGCGACACGGGTCACGTCCAGCGGTCCGCGGGAGGTAGCCTGCACAGGACAACTCTCACATGGCAGCGTCCACTTCCGAGATACCCGGACCTCCGGGTGCCTGGAGCTTCGAGGTGCCTGGAGGGCGGTCCGCAGCTCACCGCCGGTCGGCGGTGGTCACCTCTCGCGAAAGGCCCGCGGACGACATGAGCACCGTCCTCGTCTACGCCGACCGAGCGGATGTGCGCGAACACGTCCGGAACGCGATCGGCCGTCTCCCCGCCGCCGACCTCGGTCCGATCGAGTTCGTCGAGGCCGCCGACGCCCCCGAGGCGATCGGCGTAGTTGATCATCATGAGGCGGATCTGTGCGTCTTCGACGCGGAGGCCACCCCCAGCGGGGGCATGGGGCTCTGCCGGCAGCTGAAGAACGAGGTCACCAACTGTCCGCCGACCATCCTGCTGGTCGCCCGCCCGGACGACCGCTGGCTCGCCACCTGGTCCCAGGCGGATGCGGTGGTCACCCATCCGATCGACCCGGGTCTACTCACCGAGGCGGTCGTGACACTGCTGCGGGCGCGTGCCGGCGGCGCCGTGGCCCGTCGGCCGCTCACCGGCGCCCAGCTCGCCCACTGAGATCCAGGGCTTCCGAGGTATGACCACCGTTGGCGCATCCCACTCCCACACCGGGGCTTCCCACACCGGCCGCTCCCACACCGGGGCTTCCCCCGCCGGGGCTCTCCCGACCGCCGAGACGAGCTGGCCGGAGCTGATAGGAGCATTGCTAGCGGGCGAGTCCCTGGACTCCGCGCGCACCGCCTGGGCGATGCAGCAGATCATGGCGGGGGCCGCCTCACCCGCGCAGGTGGCCGGGTTCGCGGTGGCGCTGCGGTCCAAAGGGGAGACGCCGGAGGAGATCGCCGGCCTGGTAGAGACCATGCTGGCCAGTGCCACGCCCCTGAGCCTGTCCAAGCGGGTACGGGCCCGCGCCGTGGACACCTGCGGGACCGGTGGCGACCGTTCCCACACCGTGAACCTGTCGACGATGGCCGCGCTGGTCGTTGCCGGCGCGGGTGTGCCGGTGGTCAAGCACGGAAACCGGGCCGCGTCGTCATCCTGCGGCTCGGCGGACCTGCTCGCGGAGCTCGGTGTCGTGGTCGATCTGCCGCCGGCCGGCGTCGAGGCGTGCCTGGCTACGGCCGGCATCGCCTTCTGCTTCGCCCAGGTCTTCCACCCGGCGATGCGGCACGTCGGCGGGGTCCGGCGCGAGATCGGCGTGCCCACCGCGTTCAACATCCTCGGGCCGCTGAGCAACCCGGCCCGCCCCGGCGCGCAGGCGATCGGCGTCGCGGACGCGCGGCTCGCTCCCGTCGTCGCCGGGGTGCTGGCGGACCGGGGCACCCGGGCGCTGGTGTTCCGCGGCGACGACGGGCTCGACGAGCTCACCCCGGTGACGACGTCCGCCGTGTGGGTCGTCGCGGCCGGCGCCGGACAGCCGCGCCGCGAGCGGTTCGACCCCCGCGACGTCGGCATCCACGTCGCGGACCACGCCGCGCTGCGCGGCGCGGAGACCCGTTACAACGCCGCCGTCACCCGGTCGGTGCTCGCCGGTGAGCCCGGACCCGTCCGCGACGCGGTCCTGCTCGCCGCCGCCACCGCCCTGGTCGCCGCGGCCGGCCCCTCCGATGCCCCCGTCACCGAGCAGATCGCC
>NZ_CDXDOS010000267.1:0-599 GCF_978021245.1 Frankia sp. CoBUL1 | reverse complement strand
CCGCCCGGGCCGTCCTGGAGCGCTGGGTGACCGCGAGCCAGAGCGCCGCAGCGGTTGACGCGGCGGCGGCCACGGCTCCCTGATCCCGCCCGGGTCGGGGACCCCCGAGGGAAGGGCGACCCCGACCCGGGCGGGATCAGTCCTCGGGCACCGGCGGGTGCCAGAAGTTCTCGAAGACCAGGCAGGTCACGAACACCACGACCAGAAGCGCACCGAGAATGATCATCCAGACGCCGAAGACGAGGCCCATCGCCGCCGTCACCGAGCTGGCCCCGATGAAGAACGGATAGTAGCTGCCCGGGGTGAAGTGCCCGAGCTCCCCAGCCCCGTCGGCGACCTCCGCATCCGGCAGGTCCTGCGGGCGCATCCCGATCCGCCGGCCAGTGAAGATCAAGTATCCGCCGACGAGCAGGCCGAGCCCCGTGGTGAGGGTCAGCGCGGCCGTGCCGGTCGGGTCCTTCGACCAGAACCAGTACACCAGCGCGGCAGCCCCGGCGAAAACTCCGAAGAAGTTGAAGATGATGCCTTCCACCTTCATGCCATGGCCGCCTTAACTGATCTCGGGAGTCGCGTGGTAGTCGATCCGGCCGATCGTGGCC
>NZ_CDXDOS010000266.1:0-4448 GCF_978021245.1 Frankia sp. CoBUL1 | reverse complement strand
GGACGTAGACGCGGGTGCGGTGGGCACGGCGGGGCAGTCGGAAGTCACGGCCTGGGATTCTCGCCCGCGCGGTCCGGAGGCGAAGCAGCGCCGTCCGGCGGGTTCGGCGCCGGACCCGGTGTGGTGGCCGGGCCCAGCGGACCGGGGTCGCCAACGACCGGCAGCCGCATCCGCAGCAACGCCCCGCCACTCGGGGAACTCTCCGCGGTGACGGTACCCTCGTGGGTGTGCACGGCATCCGCGACGATCGCGAGGCCGAGCCCGGATCCGGGCAGGCCCCGCGCGGAGGTGGCCCGGTAGAAGCGGTCGAACACCTGCACGCGGTCCTCCGGCGCGATGCCCGGTCCGTCATCCGCGACGGTTACCTCGCCGTCCCGGGAGCCGACCCGGACGACGGAGGCGGGCGGCGAGAACTTCACGGCGTTGTCGAGCAGGTTGGTGATCGCCCGTTCGAGCATGTTCGCCCGCCCGTAGACCGTCGAGGGCGTCGCGTCGACCTCGATGCTGATGCTCTTGCCGGTGGCGCGGCGCCGGGCCCGTTCGGCCGCGGCTCGCACGATCTCCGCGAGATCGAGCCGTTCCACCTCCTCGGTAGGCGCCTCGTCCCGGGCGAGCTCGACCAGTTCGCTGACGAGGCCGGACAGTTCGCGCATCTGCGCGTCCACGTCGCGTAGCAGTGCCTCATGGTCGGCCGCGGGCAGCGCGCGATGCGGGTTCGCCTCGGCGCGCAGCAACAGTTCGATGTTCGTACGCAGGCTCGTCAACGGGGTGCGCAGCTCGTGGCTGGCATCGTCGACGAGCTGGCGCTGGCGGGCCCGAGATGCCTCCAGCGCGCGCAGCATGCTGTTGAGGCTCTCCGCCAGCCGGGTGATCTCGTCGGATCCGGTCACCGGGATGAGCGCCGACAAATTCTGGGTGCGAGCGACCTCCTCGGCTGCCGCGGCCGCGGCGTCAACGGGTTTGAGCGCGGCACGTGCCACGATCTGTCCGGCGAGCACCGAGCCGACCACCCCGACGATCCCGACGACAAGCAGCACCAGCGCGAGGTCGCGCAGGGTCCGGTCGACGTCGGTGGTCGGCCGCGCGAGCTGCAATGCACCGCCGGACGCGGGACGTTGCAGCGGAACCGTGACAAGCCGGTAGGACTGCCCGTCAACGGCGATCGTGCGCAGGTTCTGGGCCCGCTCCCGCCGGGCCACCTCGGCGTCGGCGGAGTCGACCGGGATCCGCACGCTGTTCCAGGACGAGACGGCGTTCTCCAGCGGATTGCCGGCGGCGTCGAGGAACTGGCCCTCCAGCCCGAAGCTGAACGCCTGCAGTTCCAGCCCCAGCGGGCTGGTCTGGATGGTGCGCGCCGACGCCTCAGCCTGCTCTACGAGCTGGTCGTCGATGGCCTGGTTCAGCACGATGCTGGTCGCCCCCAGCGACACCCCGGCGACGACCGTCACGGCGGCAGCCACCGCCATCCCGACGAGCAGGGCGAGCCGGGCCCGCAACGTCAGCTGACCGAGCGGGGAGGAAAACCGGATCCTGGGGTGACGTCCCGGGTGGACGCGCCGCGCGAACCCGTCCAACCGGCCGGCGCGCCCGTTCACCGCCGCATGCCCCGCTACCGGCTGCCCCACCGCCGCATGCCCCGCTACCGGCTGCCCCACCGCCGGGCGACCCGCTACCGGCTGCGGCCACCACGGCGAGGGCGCGGCCCCCTGGTCGGGGGCACTGCTCACGCCCGGTCCCCCGACGGCTCACGCAGCACGTAGCCAACTCCGCGCACGGTGTGCAACAGCCTGGGCTCGCCGTTCGCCTCGAGCTTGCGGCGCAGGTAGCTCACGAAGACCTCCAGCGAGTTCGACGTCGGGCCGAAGTCATACCCCCAAACCCGCTCCATGATCATGGAGCGGAAGAGCACCTGACGCGGATGGGCGAGAAACAACTCCAGCAGCTCGAACTCGGTCTTGGTCAGAATCAGCTCCCGATCACCGCGGGTCACCTGGCGGCTGACCTGATCCAGACAGACCCCGCCGTAGCGAAGCGTCGAGTCGGGGATCCCCCTGGACCCGTCCGAACCGGCCGCCCGCACCCGCGCGGCCAACGCCGCCCGGCGGATCAGTGCCCGCAACCGGGCGAACAGCTCCTCCAGGGCGAACGGTTTGACCAGGTAGTCGTCGGCACCGACGTCCAAGCCGCTGACCCGGTCGGCCAAGCCGTCCCGAGCGGTCAGCATGAGCACCGGGACGTCGTCGCCCTGGGCCCGCAGCCGACGGCAGGTCTCCAGCCCGTCCACCCGGGGCATCATCACGTCCAGCACGACGATGTCCGGCCGCTCGCGGCCGATGACATCGAGCGCGTCCGCCCCGTCCACCGCCGTGGCCACCTCGTACCCCTCGAACCGCAGTGAGCGTTCCAGGGACTCCCGGACAGCCGCGTCGTCGTCCACCACCAGTACCCGCACGCCCCCAGTCTGCCTTCACCCGACGCGGTGATGGTGCTGCGCGGGGCCGGTCTCAGGAAGACGTACCGCGATCCTCAGGACGGTTTCAGCCACCGCAAGCCCGGACAGACCGACCGGCACGCCCAGGCCGACCAGATCAACCCCTCAGGCGCGACGAGCCGGGGGCGGGCGGGTCGATCCGTGCCCGCGGCAGATCCGTCCCCTGCGCGTCCGCGTCACCCCCGCCGACCCCGGCATCCGGATCCGCGTCGTCCTCCTCACGGCTCCCGGCGCTCTCCTCGTCGTCGTCGACCATGGTCACCTCACTGCGTTGCACGGAACCGAGCTCGATGCCAGCCGCGCCAAGCGAGGTCCGGACCCGCTCACGCAGCTCACGCGCGACCTCCCACTGCTTGAGCGGCTGGGTCTTGATGGCGACACGCAGGGTGTAACCGTCCGAGGTCATGGTCTCCATGCCCCAGACCTCGGGCTCGGCGAGGATGAGGCTGCTCCACTTCGCGTCCGCCCAGAGCTCGTTCGCCGTCCGGGCCAGCACCCGTTTGGCGGTGGCGACCTCGGTGTCGTAGTCGAGCGGAACGTCGAGCACGGTCCGTGCCCATTGCTGGCTCTTGTTACCGACCCTGGTGATCTCGCCGTTCCGGACGTACCAGACGGTGCCCTCGACGTCGCGCAGTCTGGTCGTCCGGAGACTGACCGCCTCCACGGCGCCGGAGACCGGGCCGAGATCGATCACGTCTCCCACCCCGTACTGGTCCTCCAGCAGCATGAACATCCCCGACAGGAAGTCCCGGACGAGGTTCTGCGCACCGAAACCGACCGCGACTCCCAGCACACCGGCGCTGGCGACGATGGGGGCGAGATTGATGCCCAGCTCGCCCAGGATGCTGAGGAATGCCAGGCCGAAGATGAAGATGGACGTCACGCTGCGCAGCAGCGAACCGACCGTCGCCGCACGCTGACGGCGCCTTTCCATCAGCACTGCCGGGTCGCCGAACGCGCCTAGCAGAGAGCCGGCCCGGGAACTCCGGAACAACCCGCCCCAGCTGCCGGAACCAGTCCGTTCGGTGGCGTGTCCGATGTCGGTGGTGCGCCGGATGAACCGGTGCAGCAGCGCCCGCACCACGAACGCGATCACTAAAATGAGCGCGATGCGGATCGGGGTACCGAGGAACACCTCAGCCCCGGAGGCGAGATAGTTACTGTGGGTCGTGTTGTAGACGGTGCGGCACAGCAGCCCCGGATCGGTCCCGCAGGCGTCCCGAAGCGCGGTCGCGACGCCCTCCAGGGACACCAGCGGGTCGGAGGTCACCGACGGGCTCGGCGAGGGCAGCGGGGTGGGCGTCGTCAGCCCGGACGTCGGGCCCGGTGATCCGGTGGGTGACGGCGAGGCGGACAGCAACATTCCCAGCGACGGGATGAGAGGCTGAGCCAGCAGGGACGGGGCGGGCGTCACGGCGTCGATCATCCTTCCGGTAGATTGCGATCATTCGGAGTTCCCCGAGCCGGCCGAGGTCACCGGCCCTCCCGCGCTCGCGGCGGCCGGGGCTGCGGCCCCAGGTCAGTCTCACCCATGCCGGTGGCCCGGCGGTGGGGGCCCCGATCCGGTCGACGGACGGCCACGCTCCGGCCCAACCACTCTCCAACCCAACCCGGCCAGGTCTCCCACTACACTCAAAAAGCACTTTCCGTATTGATATGATCACAGAATGGTCGCCCGCATGTGACAAAGGCCACGAGATATGTGCAGCGCCACGGCACGAAAGGCGATGACCATGCAAACAGGCTCGCGTTCTGCCGCAGAAGAAGGTTGACTATCCATTGTCACCGGAGACGCTGGGCAGAACGGCCCGCAAGGGGCCCTCGGTGGGCAGGAGGTCGGCGCGTGGCAGAGGCGCTGGTTCTCAATGCCACGTACGAGCCTCTGTGCGTGGTGTCGCAAAGGCGCGCGCTGGTGCTGGTCCTGACCGACAAGGCCGTCATGGTCGAATCGGCCGGG
>NZ_CDXDOS010000265.1:0-4475 GCF_978021245.1 Frankia sp. CoBUL1 | reverse complement strand
CACCCGGCCGCGTCGTATCCCGGGGACACCGCATATCCCGGGGACACCGCGGGCGGTGGGCGACCCGGGGCACCCGGGTCGCCCACCCGTCCGGAGACGATCCAGGCGGCCGAACCGCAACCCGTGGTCGCGGACACCCGATCCGCGGACACCCGATCCGTGACCCCCTGGTCCGTACCTGCCCGGTCCGCAGACCCAGCGGCCCCGGGAGACCCGCGCTCGGTGGAGCGGAAGGCCACCCGGGCCGAGGAAGCCGAGTCCCTGGATCGTCCCGTCCGGCCCGAACCGATCCGCGGCGAGGTCGCTCGCCGGACGGCCGCGACGGGGCGAGGCGTTCCCGGCAGCCGCCCCAGGGTGGGGTCCGTGTCCGGGACCGGACGATCAGGAGTGCATTCCCGGGCGGCCGTCGCGCCGGCCGGTCCGCAGCCCGTGACATCCGCCACGTCTCCCACCGGGGCAGCCGCCAAGCTGCCGGTCCCGGGCTCGGCGCAGGTGCCTCCCGTCGCCGGCGGGGAGCGGGGCGGGACAGCCGCCGCGGCCCCGGCCGGACCGGAGCCGTCGGCCCCAGAGGCCGGTACGGCAGCGCGATCCGCTCCCGCCGAACCGGCCGCGCTAGCGGGCACCGATGCCGCCGCAGCCGCCGCAGCCGCCGTGACCTCGGCACCAGCCGCCCGAGCCGCCGGATCCGGCACAGGTTCCACGCCCGGGGCGCGCCGCACGGCAGCCCGGCGGGAAGCCCCCGCCAAGGCTCCCTCCGCGCGGACGGAGGATGCGCCGGACGGGACCGACGAGACGACCGTAGACACATCGAGCGCCTCCGCTGCGTCACGGGCACGCCCGAGTAACACCGCCCGTGGGAACGAACGTCCGGCAGGCGGTCGACGCGGACGCAAGTCAGTGCCAGCATGGGACGACATCGTCTTCGGTGCCCGACGTCCCTGATCAGACGACCGGGCGCCCGAGACGGGTACCCGTCCGTGGTATGGAGGACCACGGACACCACGCCGCTCTGGATGCAACGACGCCACGAGAGCCGGCTGTGAGTAAACCGTCACATGGTCAGTTGGAACATCTGACCGCCTAACACAGTTGGAGTAGATGTGACAGGGACTATCACGAAGCCGACGCTGACCAATCTTGATCGTTGCGACCGGTGCGGTGCCCAGGCCTACGTGCGGGTCGTGCTGCCCGGGGGCGGCGATCTCCTGTTCTGCCGGCACCACGCGAAGTCGCACGACTCGAAGCTGCGTGAGATGGCTGTTGAGTATCACGACGAGACCGACAAACTCAGCGTGTCCTGAACTCGGCCGCCCAGGCACCCCGAAGGGGCACATCACGATCTAGCGATGTGTCCCTTTTGGTGCATCCAGGATCCCTGACCACTTCCCTCGCTGCTGACCGGCGGCCCATCCGTTACTCCGGGCGGCCTCCGCCGCAGTCATCCACTCCGTTCCCGGGTGCCCTTCGGCACCCGGGAACGCCAGGCCATACGGTGGGGGCCGTGTCCGCCGCGGGAAACAAAACACTGGCTTCCGTGGCATCGTCCCCGGTGAGCGGCCGCTGGATGGTGTTACTGCGCAGGGTGGTCGTCGAGGTGAATCCCGGGCTGCTAACGCGGGCCAGAAACCGTCACGCCGCGGCCTGGACCGCCATCCGGCGCAGCACGCTGTTCCACCGGCTGGATCGCCAGCGCCGCCGGCTGCCCCGAGGACCCCTGCGACTGGCCCACCGGACCATCACCAATGCCTGGCGGCACCGGGTCCTGGGGCTTGCGGCCGAGGCGGGATTCTGGCAGCTGCTGTCCCTGCCCCCACTCCTGCTGTCGTTGTTGGGAACGCTCGGCTACGTCGGTGACGCCATCGGAGCCGACGCCCTCGACAGCGCCCGGCAGAGTATCCTTCACGGCGCCGGCGGCCTGCTGACCGAATCGGTGGTCGACGACGCGGTGCGCCCGACCATCGACCAGATCCTCTCCCGTGGCCGACCGGATGTGATCTCCATCGGTTTCGTGCTGTCCCTGTGGACCGGGTCGACCGCGATGGCGACCTTCGTCAACACCATCACTATCGCCTACGGCCAGCGCGAGCTACGCTCGGCGGTACGCAGCCGGCTCCTGGCGCTGTGGCTGTTTCTCGCCCAAGTGGCCAGCGGGGTCATCCTCCTGCCTGCGCTGGTCCTGGGGCCCGAACTGATCTCGCGGATCTTCGACGCCAGTCGCCATCCCCTCGTCAGTACCCTGATCACACTGCTTTACTGGCCGGTCGTGGGACTCGTGGCCCTGGCGATGCTGACCTCGCTGTACCACCTCTCGCTGCCGGTACGCCGACCCTGGTGGCGGGCGCTGCCCGGAGCGATCCTCGCGCTCGTCTGCTGGCTCGTGGGCAGCGGCGTGCTGCGGTACTACCTGGAGATCGTGTTCAGTCACGAACTGGTCTACGGCTCGCTCGGATCACCGGTGGCGGCGCTGCTGTTCTTCTACATCACCGCGCTGGCCGTGTTGTTGGGCGCGGAGCTCAACGCGGCGCTGGACGAGCAGCCACCGCGCCGCCGGGGCAGCCACTCGGCGCTGAACGCCTTGAGGCCGCCTCAATAGGTGCAGGACACCCCGCCCGCATCACCCGGGACGGACCTTCCCGCCGCGCTGGTCGGGGACCAGACCACCGGTGCCGCGGCGGACACCGGTACCGCAGCGAAGGAGCCACCCCCCGCGCCGGCCGAGAGTGCGCCGGTGGAGCTCCCGTCGGCGACACGACCGCCGAAGGGCTTGAGGAAGGCGCCCAGCTGGGCTGGATCAGGAACTAGGACGCTCTGCCCCCCGCGGGTGCCAGCTGCCGCCGGCACCGTCGTGAACGCGACGCCGCCCGATCCGATCGACTGCATCCGCACCGCGAGAAGCCGGAGGTCGGCGAGGGAGGTGGCCTCGTCGAGCGTCAGCGCCGAGGTGGCGGAGTCGACCACCCCGAGCAGCTTCGCCGGGTTGAGCAGGGTGTCCGTCGACGCGATCCGCTGGAAGACGGCACCGAGGAACTGCTGCTGGCGGCGGATGCGGTCGATGTCGCTCTCAGGTAGGCCATACCGCTGCCGGACGAAGGAGAGGGCCTGAGCCCCGTTCAGCGTGTTCTCGCCGACCTGACCGGAAAACCCGGAGTAATGGTCGTGCAGGTTGTCGAAGCCCCGTGCCTTCAGCTCGGGGGGAAGTTCCTTGATGCAGACGGTGACCCCGCCGAGGGCGTCCGTCATCCCCTGGAAGCCGATGAAGTCGATCTGGACGTAGTGGTCGACCCGGATCCCGGTGAGGTTCTCGATCGTGGCCACGAGCAGGGACGGCCCGCCGTAGGAGAAGGCGGCGTTCAGCTTGGACCGCTGCGCCGCGTGCTGCATGCCCGCCGCGTCGGTGTACGCGGGGATCCGCACCCACAGATCTCGGGGGAAGGAGATGAGAGTCGTCGAACCGTCGCCGTCGAGGTGGGCGAGGATGGTCGTGTCCGACCGCTGCCCCTCGACCTGGCCGAACTCGCCGCTGGTCCCCGTCCGAGTGTCCGACCCCACGAGCAGGATGTTCTGCGTTCCGCCCGATGCGGACGCCGGCCGGTCCGCGCTGGCGGAGAAGGCCAGCGGGATGTGATGCACCCTACCGTCGTAGTGCTTCAGCACGGCCCAGCCACCGGTCGCCAGGATCAGGACGAGGGTCGCCAACACCGCGGCCATGGCGGTGAGACCGCGCCGTAAGCCGCCCTGCCCGGGTGCCGCGGGACCCTCCGGGGCCGGCCGGTCATACCGGGGCTCGGCCGCCGGGTGATCGATGGGGTACCGGGCGTAGGGATCGGGGTAGGCGCCGGGGGGTACGCGCGGCTCGTCATCATCGTGACCCCGCGGAGCCGGCCGGTGCTCCCGGCGCGGCCACTGCCCGACGGGCCAGTCCTCCTCAGGGGCCCGGCGTGGGTCCCGCGGGTCACGGACGGACCGGCCACGCCGCTCGCCGTCCCGGCGTCCCGCCGTCGGCCCGTACCGTTCCGGACGATCCGGAGGCCAGGTCATGGCCGCGTCCTCCTCCCTCATCCACCGGGATGAGATCACCCGCGCCAGTGGCGCCGCCCGGGGTCGGCACCGTCCACCACCGGCGCGAACCCGCCGGACCACCTTGGCACGACGTGGGCGCGGACGGACCGGAACCCTCCCGGACAGTCTTTTCGATGGTGACGGGTGACGGGCGTCATGGCATTCCCGACGGGTTGTCGGATGTACGACCTCGCAGGCCCCCGACCGGCCCGCGGACCGTGCGGACTCCGACGGCGCCGCCCGGACCGTCCCGGCCGAGCCGAGTGGTGGCGGACCCCGGGTGGCGCCGAGCATCGAGACCGGTCGCGGACCCGATCCCGATCCTGCGATCCCGACGACAACCACCGGTATCGGGATGCGCAACAATGATGCCGGTACCCGGTGCAGGGCTGCGCGAAGGTCGCGTGGTGTGACGG
>NZ_CDXDOS010000264.1:0-4479 GCF_978021245.1 Frankia sp. CoBUL1 | reverse complement strand
CTGGCTCATCGTCCCATCCCTGTATCTGATGTCGCCCACCGAACCGGAGATCGCCGCCATCGCGGTGCTGTGAGAAGGGATCACCCGAACCCGGTGAGCTGAGGTGAGGTGACCGAACCCGCCGGGTCGTCCGGGCCGGGTGGTCCCCATCATGGTGCCGAGTGGGGACCACCCGGCAGACGGCATCGAGCGCTGGCGGGGAGAATCGGGGGCCATGGCGGAACATCTGATCGAGAACTATCTCATCGACATGGACGGTGTTCTGGTCCATGAGGAACATCCCATTCCGGGCGCGGATGCCTTTCTGGCCGGGATCGGCGAGGCAGGCCTGGGTTTTCTCGTGTTGACCAACAACTCGATCTACACGGCCCGCGACCTGTCCGCCCGGCTGGCTGGCGCGGGACTCACGATCCCGCCGGAGCGGATCTGGACCTCGGCCCTCGCCACCGCGCTCTTCCTACACACCCAACGCCCCCAGGGATCGGCGTACGTCGTCGGCGAAGCGGGCCTGACCACGGCGCTGCACGACATCGGCTACGTCCTCAGCGACCGGTCACCCGATTACGTCGTCCTCGGGGAAACCCGGACCTACAGCTTCGAGGCAATCACCAAAGCGGTACGGCTGGTGCGCGACGGCGCACGCTTCATCGCGACGAATCCCGATCCCACCGGTCCCTCGGTGGAGGGTCTCCTGCCCGCCACCGGGGCGGTCGCGGCGATGATCACCCGGGCGACCGGCGTCACACCCTACTTTGTCGGCAAGCCGAACCCGTTGATGATGCGCAGTGCGCTGAACACGCTGTCCGCGCACAGCGAGACCACCGTGGTGATCGGCGACCGGATGGACACCGACGTCGTCGCCGGCCTGGAGGCCGGAATGGACACCGTGCTGGTGCTGTCGGGCATCACGTCCATCACCGATGTCGACCGGTTCCCCTACCGGCCGACCGCCATCGTCGGCAGCATCGCCCAGTTGCCCGTCGGTCGGGATGTGCGGACGCTCGACAGCATGCCGACGGCCGCCGTCCGCCCGGCGCCAGCCGGGGCCTCCGATCGCACCGGGGTCCCCGATCGCACCGGGGTCCCCGATCGCACCGGGGCGCACGGTCGGACCCCGGGACCGGTGCACACCTCGGGGTCCACCACACGTGGGTGAGGGGCCACCGCGGAATCAGGGAACCCCGGACGGGATCAGGAGCCGCCCTGCGAACGGCGGAACAGGGTCGCGGTCGGCGCGGCGGCGGTCAGGGTCACCTTCGTCGGCGTGAACAGGAACGACTGCTGGGGCAGGCCGTCCGGACCCAGCAGGAACGCCCGCTCGATCGAGTCGACCTGGATGCGCGCACCGGTGTCGGCACCCGCACCGACGACCCGGGTCGCCTGGATGGACGCGATGTCCTCCGCGACCGTCCCGGGTGGGAGTTCGACAGCCGTGGCGGCCGGCGCGTCCCGTTCGATGGACCAGGCAGGGTAGGTCTTGTTCGACCGGTAGGTCTCGGGGTTGCCGGCGAGCCGCACCCCGACCGACAGCCCGACCCAGGCGTCGGCGGTGTTCGGCGCGCCGACCGTGTTCTTCCGGACGATCAGGTACAGGTAGTTACGCGGGTCGCTGATCCGGGTGCGCGGGTCCGGGACCGGGGCGTCGGCGACCTTGCCCTCCCGGGCGACCTCCTGGGACATCACCCAGTAGGTCCACGGGTTGCGGTCCATCTCCCGCTCGGGGGCCTCGGCGTTCGGGTCGAGGGTGTCCGCGGCAGACAGGGCGAACCGCATCGGGCCGTCGGTGTTCTGGCACATGCTGTTGCTGCGCGTGCAGGTCCCGAGCAGCGGGTGCGTGCTCTCGTACCGGCCGGTGAACGGCTGCGACGTGTGCTCCGGCCCCTGGATCACGGCGCTGCCGGGGATGGCGTTGCCGGTGGCGTCGATCTCTACCTGGTAGGTCCACTCGATGTCGGTGGTCCGCCCCCAGAACGCCATCAGGGCCGGGGTCGGGGTGCCCTCGTCCTCGTTGCTCCACACCATCGAGTAGGTCAGCAGGCGATGACCGGCGATCGCGGTTGGCGCCTCGGAGTGGAAGGCGAGCAGCGGGGTGTCGGTGACGGCGTTCTGGAACGGCCCGCCGGCCATCGGGTCCGCGGCGGCCGGCGCCGTCCGGCCGTAGATCACCGGGGCGTGCGCCAGTGCCTGGTAGCCGTTGTCCTGCGGCGTGACGGTGCGGAAGGTCAGATCGGTCAGGCGCGCCGTGGCGGCGTTGCGGGGCGACCGGTCCGCGGCGAACAGCGTCCGCAGGGTGTGCCTGCCGGCGGCCAGGTGACCCAGCGCGAGGCTACGCTTGATCGGGAAGGACGTGGGGATCACGAGATCGGTGGCGTAGGCGGTGTCGACGTAGAGCGACAGCACCGCGGACTCGCCGCCCGGGGAGCCCCAGGAGACCCCTGGGGCGGTGGTGGTGACGTCCAGGAGCACCTCGCCGTCGGCCTCGGTGCGGAAGGGGATCGACGAGTCCTGCCCCCGATTGAGGACGATCTCCGCGGGTGGAGCCGGTGCCTTGTCCCCGGAACCGCACGCCGTGAGCCCCACCGCCAGCACGGTGGCGGCCAGGCCGGCGCCGAGCGTCTGACGCAGTCCCCTTGACACCCGCGTTCCCTCCTAGAATCCGGGATCGCAGCCGCGGCCCGTTCCGCGCTCCCCCGATCCCCATACATCCTGACATCCTGCTCTTTACGGCATTGTCGGCGTGCATCGGTCCGGGTTGGGCTGCGGACAGCCCGCCGGTCGGCCGTGCGGGTGTCATGACGTACCCGCCACCGCTGGGCCGCGGAAACCCCTAGTGATCTCCATGGCGGATAACGTCGCGACGGAGAGGCCGGTGGGACAGCTGGGGGCGGGCCACCGAGGCGGCCGCGCGTCGGCCGGCCTCCGGGGCGGAGGAACGATCGGGAGTCGGCGTGCGCAAGTTCGTCATCATGGGCGTGCAGGGCAGCGGCAAGGGAACCCAGGCGACGATGATGGCCCGGGACTTCGACCTGGTCCACATCAACGTCGGCGACGTCTTCCGCTGGAACGTGCAGAACCACACCAAACTCGGTGCCCAGGTCAAACGCATCGTGGCGGCCGGTCACCTGGTCGGGGACGACCTCGTCGAGTCGGTGGTGCGCTCCCGGCTGGCCGAGCACGACTGGAACTACGGGTTCATCATCGACGGGTTCCCGCGCAACGCCCGGCAGGCCGAGTTCTTCCTGGAGAGCTACGACATCGACGGGGTCATCTACCTCGACCTCCCCGACGACGAGGTCTATCGGCGGGTGCTCGCCCGCCGGTTCTGCTCACGGTGCGGCCTGGACTACAACCTGATCGCCAGTAGGCCGCAGGTGCCGGACACCTGCGACGTGTGCGGAGCGCCGCTGCTGACCCGGGCCGACGACAACCCGCAGGCACTTGCCGTCCGCCTGCGGGAGTACCACGAGAAGACCCGACCGGTCATGGAGATCTTCCAGCGTAAGGAGTTCGTGGCCGTCGTGGACGCCCGGCACCCGCCGCGCGAGGTGCAGGCGGAGATCCGCCGGCATTTCGATCTTCCACAGCTCGATCGCTCGCAGCTCGATTTTCCGCAACGGCCGGTCGTGCCCGGGTGAGCCCGGCCGTGATCCCCCGGGGGGACTACCGCTTGGTGAACACCACGGCGACGCCGTCGGTATTGCCGATCCCCGCGGCCCCGATACTCCCGTTGACGCCGTGCCCGTTGAACTGGATGGCTCTGGCGACCCCCGGAATCCCCACATCCGTTGTGATCTTGTAGCCGGCGCCAGGCAGGGTCTGCCGGTAGAAGGTGGCCACCCGGTCGCTGGACACCCCGCCCAGCGTCACCGTCGACGTCTTCCCGGTGGTCGTACCGACCTTCACGGTGGCCCCGGGCGGCACCGGGAAATCGGGGGGGACATTCGTGCCACGCAGGGCATCCGCGCCGCTGACGGCGTCGATCCTTCCCACCCCCGGCAGCGAGGTCGGCAGCGCGGTGGGCAGCCCGCTCGGCAGCGAGGTCGGCAGGGTTGGTGTGCTGACGGAGGGCGGCACGCTGATGTCGTCGGACCCCCCGCAACCGGCGGTCAGCGCGACCATTCCCGCGAGGACCAGCCCCGGAAGCAGCGTCATGGTTCGGCCGGACCGGATCCCTCGGCGTGGTTCGTCGAGGGTGAGGTTCTCCCGCACGGCTGGTCCTCCCGCTCGGTCCGACCGGCGGTCCCGCGGGCGGACGGTAGATCATCACTGTGGATCTGTCCAGGTGTCTGATTCCCGGATCTTTCGGATCCATGCCGTCGACCTTAGTCGCGGACGGTGCACGCCGCGTGGCGGTGTCGGCTCGGCGTCATTGCCCGCGTGGGGGTGGCCCGCGTGGGGGCGGCCCGCGTGAGTGGAGGTGGCTCCCGTGGGGATGCGTCGGCGCGTCGCCACCCGGGGGAGCACACCTGAGCTTCACGT
>NZ_CDXDOS010000263.1:0-4504 GCF_978021245.1 Frankia sp. CoBUL1 | reverse complement strand
TCTCCCGTCCCTGGTGGGGGGTCTCCAGTCCCTGGTGGGGGCCTCCGGTTCCCGGCGGGGGGCCGTCGAGCGCGTCGAACAGCCGGCGGCCGAGGTTTGCCGCGGCGACGTTGCCCCGGTGCAGATACCGGGTGATGCCAGCCTCCAGGCTCTCGGCGGCGTCGTCCTTGCGGCCGGCCCGGTAGAGAACTTCGGCGCGGGACAGCAGCGCATGTCCCTGGCCGTCGACGTCGTCGGTGCGGCTGGCGAGATCGACGGCGGTGTCGGCGAACCGGAGGGCCTCGGCATCGCGGCCGCGCAGCGCCAGGAGCTTCGCGTGGACCCCGCACCATCCGGCCTGGGCCGGTAGCTGGTCGGCAGCGGCGGCGTCCCGACACCGGGTGACATACTTGCCCGCGTCGTCAACCTTGCCGAGCCGGACGAGAACGTCGGCGAGTGCCGCGGCCCGGTTGGCCAGGAACGCGCGTTCCCCCATCCGGGACAGCTGTCGGCAGCTTCGCCGCAGCTCCCGCTCGGCGACTGCCAGCTCGTCGGCGAGCAGCGCCACCCGGGCCACGACGAACCCGCCATGAAAGGGGTCGGCCCGCGGGGCGCGCAGGTCGTGAACGATCTCCTCGGTCGCCTTGAGATGGATCCGTGCGCCCTCCAGATCCCCCGACATGGCGGTGAGGAGCGCGAGCTGGGCGAGCACGGCCCGACGCAGAGCCCGGTCGTCGCCGGCGGCGTCGAGGGCCTCGTTCGCCCGGGTGATCCCGACGGCGACCGGCCGGGGCCCCCAGCTCATGAGCATGGTGAGCTCTCGGCGCAGCGACTGCGCGGCCCGGGGCACGCCGGACTCCTCCGCGTGCCGGACGGCGTTCTCCATCGCCCGCTCGGCCGCGGCGAACTGCCCGGCCGCCAGGTAGGCATTGGCCTGGCTGCGGCAGGCGAGCGCCGCGCCGACCTCGTCGCCGGCCTGCACGAAGTTGGTCAGGCATACCGCGGCTTCGGTCAGCGTCCTGGCGACCAGGCCCTCCGGATCGGTGGAGAACAGCACCCGCAGGTACGCGAGCCGGACGTGGGCCCGCAGGCCCTCCTCCCCGGCGCGCCGGGCCCGCTCGGTCACCTGGCGCAGGATGCGCTCGGCGTCGGAGAGCCGGCCGAACGAGTACAGCGCCCAGCCGAGGTCGATCTCGGCCCGTAGCCGCAGCGGGTCCGTCTCGGGCAGCAGGGTGATGGCCCGCTTGAGCAGCTGGGCCGCGCCGGTCTCGTCGCCCTGGCGCACCCGGTCCGCCGCCTCGATCAGACAGGTCGCCGCGGATCGGCCCAGCTCGATCGTCTCGGTGTCGCGCTGCCCAATCTCCACCCGGTAACGAAACGCCTGCTCCAGATGGTAGCTGACCAGTTCGTCGTGCTCACCGGGGCCACCCTCCAGCCGGGTCTGCAGCCACTGGGCGAACCGCTGGTGCAGATCGGCGCGCTGCCGTTTGGCGGTGGACTGGTAGGCGCAGTCGCGCAGCAGCACGTGCAGGAACCGAAACGTCTCGACGCCGGGCAGGTCGGACCGGTCCGGATGCACCAGTTCCTTGCGGACCAGGCTCAGGCAGTGGGCTGCGACCATCGGCTGTTCGCTCGGGTCTGACAGGTCGATGACAGCGTCGAGGTAGAAGCGTTCCCCCACGATGGCGGCGCGTTCAAGGACCCGCCGTTCGGGCGGGTCGAGCCGGTCGAGCCGGGCCGCGAGCAGGGACGAGATGGTCGGCGGCACCGTCACGTTGCGCAGGCTGCCGGTGGCGATCCACCGGCTGCCCTCCCGGCGCAGCAGGCCGTCGTCGACGAGGGCCGCCACCATCTGCTCGACGAACAGTGGGTTGCCGGCCGCGGAGGTAGTGATCCGGGAGACGAGGGCCGGGTCGAGGTCGTCGGAGCCCATCAGGGTGCGGATCAGGCGCTGGCAGCGCGCCTCGGTCAGCGGCGCCAGCAGCATCGAGGTGGCGTTGAGCTTGCCGCCTCCCCAGTCCCGCCGCTCCTCCAGCAGTTCCGGGCGGGCCAGGCACAGCAGCATGATGGGGGCGTCGCGGGACCAGTCGGCGATGTTCTCCAGCAGGTCGAGCAGGGTCGGCTCGGCCCAGTGCACGTCGTCGAACCACAGGATCAGCGGGCGTCGGGCCGCCAGCGCCTGGAAGAAGGACCGGACGGCCCAGAAGCTTTCCTGCGGACCGAGTTCCGCGCCGCCCAGCCCCACCAGGGGCGCGAGCGCCTCGACGATCTCCGCCGCCTGGGTGACACCGTCGAGCAGTTCCCGCAGCCGACGCCGCCCGTCCGGGGCGCTCTCGTCAGCGGACAGACCAGTGGCCTGGCGCACCATCTCCATCAGCGGCCAGTAGGCGATGCCCTCGCCGTAGGACAGGCAACGCCCGGTGAGCACGGTCGCCCGGTTCGCCATGGCCGCGCAGAACTCGCCGATCATCCGGGACTTGCCGATGTCCGCCGGGCCCAGCACGGTGAAAAGGTGGCAGCTGCGTTCCTCGACCACGGCCTCGAAGGCGTCCTGCAGCCGGCGGCGTTCCCGGTTACGCCCGATGACCGGGGCGGTGAAGCCATGGGTCGGGGCCCGGCTGCCGGGACCCGCGGTCGGGTCTACCAGCCCGATCAACCGGTGCACCCGCAGCGGGTCGCGCTTGCCCTGGACGACCAGGGGGCCGAGCGGGCTTACCGTGACGCTGTGCCGGATGAAGCGGTAGGTGGTGTCCCCGATGAGGATCTCGTCGGGGGGAGCGGCGTGTTCCAGTCGGGAGGCGACGTTCACCGGATCGCCGGTGACGCCACCGCCTGCGACGGTCACCTCGCCGGTGTTGATCCCGATCCGCACCCGCAGTTTCAGGCCCCACTCGCGCTGCAGGTCGGCGTTGAGCGCCTCCATCGCCGCCCGGATGTCGAGGGCGGCGCGAACCGCGCGCAGCGCGTCGTCCTCGTGCAGCACGGGAATGCCGAAGACGGCGAAGACGGCGTCGCCGATGAACTTCTCGACCGATCCGCCGTGGGTGTAGATCACTTCACGGACGGTGGTGAAGAACCGCCACATGACCTGCTGCAGCGGTTCGGAGTCGATTCTCTCGCCGATGTCGGTGGACCCGGTGATGTCCACGAACATGATCGTCACGGTCTTCCGGGCGCCGCTCCCTGGGGTGGGCAGGGGGTTCCCACATCCGGAGCAGAAGCGCGCCCGCTCGTGGTTGTCCTCCGCGCATGTCGGGCACGGCACCATGTGCCGGATGGTAGGCCGATCGCGACCCGATCCGGTGGGGGATGCGCGTACCCGACGCGCCTGAGGTGACCCATCCCACGCCGGTGCCACCGCCGGGTCCCGGCCGGGACGGCGCGACCCGGACGGCTCATCCGCCGGCGGCCGGTCTGGCGCGGTCATGACGGCAGCTCCCGCCGCACCGCGAGGAGCGCCGCCACCTGGGCCAGCACTCCCCGGCCGACTACTCCCCGGCCGACCGCGTTCACCTCGACCGCCCCGCAGCCACCGAAGACCAGCACGCTGCCGGAACCAGGGGTGACCAGACTCAGCAGGATGCGCGGCGTCGTTGTCCTGCCGGAGCCGTTCGGCCCCAGAAAACCGGTGATGTTCCCTTCCCGCACCGTGAAACTCACGTCCCGGACGGCGCGCTGGGACCCGTATCGCTTGGCCAGATGGTCTATTTCAACGACGGCGGTGACGAGAGCCTCCCGGCGGAGGTCCGAGCGGGGCAATCTCTACGGTAACCTGTCACCGTTCCAGATCCACCGGCGGCTGTCACCGCTGGCTGGGTCGCGGTCGCCGGCCGGGAGATCGGTACTTCCCGCGGGGGCTCCCCGAACCGCGATCCCCCGAGGAGTTTTCATGGACGCTCTCGCCTGCCTGATGACGCGCCGCACAGCGACCCGGCTCGTCGAACCCGGTCCG
Source organism: Frankia sp. CoBUL1 (assembly GCF_978021245.1). Lineage (NCBI taxonomy): Bacteria > Bacillati > Actinomycetota > Actinomycetes > Frankiales > Frankiaceae > Frankia > Frankia sp. CoBUL1. Next base: position 573 of record NZ_CDXDOS010000263.1, on the reverse strand, counting down.
ACGGTGGAGCAGATTATGATCATGCTTAGCGCCGCCACCACGGCGCCGGATCACAAGATGCTGCGGCCCTGGCGCTTCGTGGTCGTGCAGAGCGATGCCCGCGCCACCCTGGCGGCGGCGATCAAGCGGGCCGCCGAGGCCCTCGGCGGGTTGCCCGAGCCGGTCATCCGCAAGACCGCGGGCAAGGCCACCCGTTCCCCGGCGCTCATCGCCGTCGTCGCATCCCGTGTCGGTTCGAGGGTTCCGGTCGCCGAGCAGGACGCCTCGGCCGCGGCGGCGGCGCAGAACATCTGCCTGGCCGCGCACGCGCTCGGCGTCGCCTCGGCCTGGAAGTCGGTGCCGATGCAGGACAGCGCCGAGGTCCGGGGGGCGTTCGGGCTGACCTCGGACGAGGTGCTGGTCGGCTGGCTGGAGTTCGGGACCCAGGCGGACACCGCTCCGCTGCCTGCGCGGCCCGCCGTTCGGCTGGCCCAGGTCGCGACGGAGATGGAGGTCGACGGGACACTGGATTCCCGTGGCGGCGGACGATCGGATCTCCCAGTTCGGGCAAGTGACCACGGTGTGAGCGGCAGG
>NZ_CDXDOS010000262.1:0-4565 GCF_978021245.1 Frankia sp. CoBUL1 | reverse complement strand
GTGCGCGTCCGCCGCCAACCACCGGGTACCGGACCGCGATCCCACCCCGGCCGCCGATCCCGCCTCCGAACGAACGGCTGGCGGCGGACGCGCACCGTGCACCGCCTCAGACTGCTCGGGCGCGCTACGCCGACGGAGATACCACCGTCCCGGATGTCGGCGTTTCACGGCCCCCGATGGGGACGTCCGGGGCGGCGCCACAGCGTGTGCCACTCGAAACCACGCCGCCCGCCGATCCCACCGCGCCCGCCGAGGCGCAGGTCCGGATTCTCGGACTGCCCACCGTCGAGGGTCCCGGGCGACCACCCGCCGAGCGCATCGACCTGTTGACCGAGGTCATCGTCTACCTCGCGCTGCACCGGGAAGGCGTGGGCAGTCGGCTCCTCGCCGAGGAGATCTGGCCATCCGACACCACGGAGGAGATCGCCGACGCCGCGTTGACCGAAGCGCGCCAGTGGCTGGGGACCGATGCCAGCGGCTTGCCTCGGATCATGATCGGCCCGGATGGCCGGTGGTGGCTGAGTCCGGATGTGCGCTGCGACTGGGAACTCTTCGTGGCCTACACCCACCGGGCCGGTCTGCCGGGCAGCGACGCCGAGGCGGATCTGACGACAGCCCTGCGGATGGTCAGCGGTCCCCTGTGGACGGATCTGCCTGCCGGGCGGTACCGCTGGGCGACCACCGGGCCAATCGCCCGAAGCACCCGGGCGGGCGTGGTCGACGTGGCGCATCGCCTCGCCCAGCTGACGTTGGACTTCGGTGACACGATGACGGCGCTGGCGGCCTGCCGCACCGGGCTACGGGCCGTGCCGACCTCCGAAGTGCTCTGGCGGGACCTGCTGCGCACGGTCGCCGCACGGGGTGATCGCCGGACTCTGCAGGCTGTGGCAACGGAGATGTACCGAACTATCGGTGTCGGCGGGGTGCGTCGCGGCGGGCGGGCCGAGGCCGAGACGGACGCACTGGTGCAGACCCTGCTGCCCGGATTCCGTCGCGGCCGGCGGTAGTGCCCGTTTCCGCTCCCGGGGCAGCCGGCAGAGGACCCGGCCTGATGGCTGGTCGCTGGTCGCCGGTGACGCTAGCCGACCTCGGGGATCTTGGGTACCCCGGAGATCTCCGAGGTACCGGGGTCCGCAGTGAACTCGGCAGCCGCAGCAGGAGAATCGGGACCGCGCAGCGCCGACGCGCAAACCGTGATCGCAACGAGCAGGACGAACACGACGACCATGGCGAACTGCAGGCCCGCCAGCTCGGCGAGCCCACCGATGAGAGCCGGCCCGCACAACCATCCGACATACCCGACCGTGCCGACCACGGCGATGGAGCTGCCCGTCGAAGATCCAAGCCGCCCCGTCGCGGAGAACACCGCGGGCAGCACGCAGGCGGTGCCGACGCCGAGCGTTCCGAATCCGACGATTCCCCCGACCGTGCCGAACGCCGAGGAACCGAGCGCAAGCATGAGCGCGAATCCCACCATCGCGGTCACGGCGAGGCCGCGGACCGTTCGGGTCGGGCCGAACCGTGCCATGGCGCGGTCCCCGAACAGGCGCACGACGAACATGCAGGAGGTGAAGGCCACAAAGCCGATACCCGCGATTCCGACGGCCGCTCCGGCCACATCGGTGAGGTAGACGGCGCTCCAGTCCGCTGCCACACCTTCGCAGAGGAAACTACCGAAGGCGATGACGCACAGTGCGACGAACGGCCTGGCACGGCTGCCGGTGCCGACGGGACCCCGGGGCATCGCTCTGTCGCTGTCCCCGTCCCAGCCGTCTCCTCCGTCCCCGTCCGCACGTCCCTCCCCATCCGCACGTTCGTGGCCCCGTTCACGGTCATGACCACGTTCAGGTCCGTCCTCCAGCGCGACTTCCGGTGCAGCGCCGTCGGGCAGCATCCAGGCCGTGGAGGGTAGGGCGGCAGCGAGACCCAACCCGCCGAGCACCGCGAACTGCACGCCGACCGGGACACTCAGAGCGGCCGCCGCCGAACCGATCCCGGCCCCGGACAGGGCACCCGCCGTCCACGCCGCATGGGCGGAGGTCATGATCGGCCGCTGGTAGCAGCGCTCAATCCCCACGGCCTGGGTGTTCAGGGAGATGTCGAGGCAGCTGCTGGTCGCCCCCCACAGGGCGAGCAGGGCGAACAGAGACCAAGGTCCCTCGACGAGTGGGACCAGAAGACCGGTGGCGCAATAGGCGGGCAAACCTGCTCGCACCATGGTGATGCTGCCGTAGCGGGTGACCGCCAGACCGATCAGCCACAGTGTCAGAACCGCCCCGATCGGGGCGCCGAGCAGGGTCAGACCGAGCTGCCCGTCGCCGAGTTCGAGCCCCTCCTTGATTTGCGGTATACGCGGCGCCCAGCTCGCAAGCAGCAGAGCCAGCAGGAACAGCGAGCTCATCGTCGCCGCCCGGGCACGGAACAGTACTTGGGCATCGAAGGGCTGGCTCCGAGTCGCGCGGCGCACGCCGCCCGGACCCATCAGGATGATCTCCAGCCGTCGATCTTCATGATGCGCACGCCGCGAGGAGAATTACCCTGCGCCCCGGATCGTTACGCATCATTACTCCATGCGACGATACCCGATAAGATCGAACAACGCTCTGGCGGCATCCAATTATGTTTCGACAGATCTAATTACGATACATAAAATATAATTAAGTTGCATAAATCCAATTATGATCGACGACACCCGATGACATCCCGATGTCACTATGAGGACCTCTCGACCATGAGGACCTCTCGGCAGCGGGCGCGAACGTGCCCGCCCGATCGGGCACGATGGCGCTCCCGCGGCCGTCGCGTCGGATACTGGCGGGGTGCGTCTGGTCATGCTCTCGGACACGCACCTCCCGGTGCGGGCACTCGAACTGCCCGCCGAGGTGGAGGATCGCCGGCTCAGGGAGGTCGTACTGCGCCGCCTCCCGCCGCGGCGGACGGTCAGCGGTTGACCGTCCGCCGCGCGCCCCACCGGCAACTCCTCCTGCCGGTGCCGCAGCTGCCGATTCGACGATGAACCCCACATCCGTCCACACAAGAAGCACAGGATGAACTACGGACAGCTACATCCCCCTCGGGGGATCGGTGCCACCCGTCGGGTGCTGTAAGCTGGCACCGCCGGCCACCACGGCGGCAGATCGCGCTCGTAGCTCAACGGACAGAGCATCTGACTACGGATCAGAAGGTTGGGGGTTCGAGTCCCTCCGAGCGCACCAAATAGATCACTTTCGAACCACGGCCAAGATCAAGATCCCCCACGGGAACGAGATCATGGCCGTTGTTCGTGTCTGGCGGTTCCGGCTCCCCGCTACCCGTGGCCGCCGCGTCCCTGACGGCTTCGGGGCTGACCGCCCGTGGGAAGGCTCGGCCCGCCAGGGCCGCGAACGGCTCCCGTAGCTGGACACCTGTCACGGTTGGTAGATCGTCTTCCATGTCAACGAGAATCTTGGTAAAGAAGGCCTGGTTGCTCAGGCGGCGGACCTGCGGACCGCCCAGTTGGTAGACCTCGCCGCAGCGGCCCACCAGCATCAGAGCCAAGTTCAGGGTGTCGGCGATCCGCCCAAAGATCATCTGGGCCGCGCCCAGCACGGCTTTCGCGTTCTTCAGCTCAGTGGCGATCCGCTCCTGTTCCTCCCGGCCCAGGTCTTCCGGGATGGCCCCGGACACCACACCCCGCGCCAGCCTCCGGCGCTCCTCGGCCAGCTCGGTGACGCGCCGCTTGGCCCACTGGATCTCCGGCTCGGAGCGCTGGTGCTGATGATCCAGCTCGGCACGCAGGCCGTCCCGGATATGGTCTTGGTCGTCCTCGGTGAGGTGAACGCCCTGGTAGTACTAAGGGGAATGAAAGTATCTGGACAAAGTGCAACTCGGCATGATTTAATCATTGCATGCGGAAGCCCGACGGTCGGAAAATTGACCACGGAACACTGGAAACAATCAGGATTCGCGTGGCGCGCCAGATTGTTGACGACGGCGCCAACGCCGACGAGTTGGCAAAAGCACTGGGCTTCAGCCGGGCGGCGGTGTTCTCGTGGGCGCAGCAGTACCGCGACGGCGGGATTGAGGCGCTGCGAGCCAAGCCGATTCCTGGAAGGCCAAAGAAAATGACGGACCAGCAGGCCGACCAAATCTACACGATCCTCTGCACCAAAACCCCGGACCAGATGCAGTTCGACTTCCAACTGTGGACCCGCTGGCTTGTACGAGACCTCATCGCACGGCTGTTCGGAATCAGTATCACTGAACAGGCGGTCGGAAGGATGCTGCGGCGCTGGGGAATGTCCCCGCAACGGCCCACCACGCAGGCGACCCAGCGCGACGAAGCAAAGGTGATGCGCTGGAAGACCGAACAGTTCCCGAAGATCCGTGCTGAGGCGAGGCAGGTCGGAGCCACAGTCTACTTCGGGGACGAGGCCTCGGTCCGCACCGATCACCACGGCGGCGCGACTTGGGCTCCCGTCGGTGAAACCCCGGTGATCAGCCGAACAGGAGACCGGAAATCGGTTGGGTGCAGTTCTCCCCAGGTGAGATCAAGCGGCGAGTGTGTAGCTGGGTGAGTACTTGCT
>NZ_CDXDOS010000261.1:0-4598 GCF_978021245.1 Frankia sp. CoBUL1 | reverse complement strand
GGCCCGCCCCGGCCACGCTCACCGAACCCGATGGTCCCGCACGCGGCGGCGTCGTCGTCCTCCACGAGGCGTTCGGCCTCACCGAGCACATCACCGATGTCTGCTCGAGGTTCGCGCGCGCGGGCTGGCGGGCCATCGCCCCCGACCTGTTCCACCGCGCGGGCTCGCCCGTCTTCGACTACGACGACCTCGCCTCCGCGGTGAAGATCCTCGGTGAGCTCAACGGCACCGACCTTCTCGCCGACATCGACGCCGCGCTGGTCATCCTCGCCGAGGAGGGCACCGCCATCGACCGCTGCGCCGTCGTGGGCTTCTGCGTCGGCGGGAGCATCGCCTTCCAGGCTGCGGTGGCCCGGCCGTTCGGCGCCGCGAGCACCTTCTACGGTGGCGGGATCACCATGCGCCGCTTCGGGGAACCCGCCCAGCTGGATCTCGCCGGCCGCCTGCAGGCACCGTGGCTCGGCCTGTACGGCGACCAGGATCCGAGCATCCTCGCTTCGGAGGTGGAGGACCTACGGGCGGCGACACGGAAGGCGTCCGTGCCCGCCGAGATCGTCCGTTACCCACAGGCCGGGCACGGCTTCCACAACGACGCCCGCGCCGGCGCCTACCACGGCCCGTCGGCGAAGGACGCCTGGTCACGCATGCTGACCTGGTTCGACTCGCATGTTCCCGGTTGAGCCCACCCCGCCTGCCGTGGCGCCGGCCGGTCCAGCACCATGACCGGTCCAGCACCGTCAGTCCGGGGCGTGACCCCGGTGCAACGCCACCACGCCGCCGGTGAGGTTGCGCCAGCCGACCCGGGACCAGCCCGCCTCCCGCAGCAGGCCGGCCAGCTCCGCCTGGGCGGGCCAGGCCCGGATCGACTCGGCGAGATAGACGTACGAGTCCGGGCTGTTGCTCACCGCACGGGCCACGGCAGGCAAGGCCCGCATCAGGTACTCGACGTAGACCGTCCGCCAGAGCGCCCAGACCGGGCGGCTGAACTCGCACACCACAAGCATCCCGCCCGGACGGGTCACCCGACGCAGCTCGGTGAGGCAGCCGAACGTGTCGGCGACGTTGCGCAGACCGAACGAGATCGTCGTCCGGTCAAAGGTCTCGTCCCGGAACGGCAGCCGCAGCCCGTCCCCGGCGGTCAGCAGGATCCGCCCAGCCTCCCCCGGCAACGGCCGCGACGCCAGCCGACGTTGCCCGGCCCGCAGCATCCCCAGGGAGAAGTCGCAGGCCACCACATCGGTCCCGGCGAGAGCGAAGGCTCGTGACGAGGTCGCCGTCCCGGCTGCGAGGTCGAGAACCCGAAGCCCCGGCCGCAGGTCCAGCGCGCCCGCCGTGGCGCGCCGCCAGGTCCGGTCGAGCCCGCCGGTGAGCACGGTGTTGGTCAGGTCGTACCGGTTGGCCACCCCGTCGAACATCGACGCGACGTCCCGCGGACGTTTGTCGAGTCCCGCTCTGCTCACCATGCCCCTTCCCCGCTCACCATGCCCCTTCCCCGCCGCCGAACCGCGCCGAGGCCGCCGCCGAGGCGTCGCGGGCGGCCCTCTCGACGGTGTCCCAGTCGGTGCTCTCGCCGATCCGCCGCAGCCGCGTGCGGGTCGGCTCGTCGCACAGCGCGCCCGCGACCCCGGCGGTGTACAGGTCGCGGGCCCGGGCACCGAGCCCCGCCGCGACCGCGTGCTCCGTCTCCAGATCGGTGCCGAACATAGCGGGATCGTCGGTGGCGAGCGAGCACGCGACCCCGGCCCGCAGCAACGCCGCCAGGGGGTGGTCGTCGAGGGATGCCACCGACCGGGTCCGCAGGTTGGACACCGGGCAGACGTCCAGCACGATCCCCTGATCGACCAGCCGTCGCATCAGCTCGGGGTCCTCGGCGGCCCGGATCCCATGCCGGATCCGCCTGGCTCCCAGCGCGTCGAGCGAGCCCCGCACGGACGCCGGGCCCGCTGTCTCCCCCGCGTGCGGGACCGCGGCGAGCCCGCCGTCGGCGGCCAGGGCGAACGCCGGCGCGAACGGCTCGGGAGGATGACCGGCCTCCGGTCCGCCGAGCCCGATGCCGACGACACCGCGATCGGCGAACCGCACCGCCCACCGCGCCACCTCCATCGCGGCCTCGACCGGCAGCACCCGCTCGATGTCCGGGGTGAGGCGCACCTCAACGCCGTAGCGCTCCCGGGCCTCGATCGCCCCGTCGGCGTAACCGTGGAAGATCTCCTCGACGCGGACCCCCCGATGGACCCGGAACCAGGGCGAGAAGATGCCCTCCAGGTAGACGGCGCCCGCCCGGGCCGCCTCGGCGGCGTAGTCGACGACCACCTGGTGGAAGTCGGCCTCCGTCCGCATCACGTAGGTGGTGAGGATCCAGGCCTTCAGGAAGTGGTCGAAGTCGCGGAAGCGGTAGAGGTCCGCGAGGCCCTCGACCGTGCGGGCGGGCAGCGCCTCGGAGTTGCGGCGCGCCATCTCCAGCAGGGTGGCGGGACGGACCGTGCCCTCCAGATGGACGTGGAGTTCGATCTTCGGCCCGGTCGGGGACGGGACCGCGAATCCGGAGGGGTCACTCACCCGGTCACTGTATGGTGCGCCCGGCTACGCGGAGATGAGCGGTAGCGCGGTGGAGGAGAAGTGCGAGGCCACCCGGTCGTCAACCGGGTCCTGCGCCGGGTCGCGGTGCACGACGAGGTGCCGGTAGCGGGTGTCGCGCTGAGCGGGGATGCGGCCGGCAGCACGGATCAGGGAGATCAGCTCCGACCGGTTGGTGCGGTGGCGCGCCCCGGCGGAGGAGACGACGTTCTCCTCCAGCATCACCGAGCCGAGGTCGTCGGCGCCCACGTGCAGGGTGAGCTGGCCGACCTCCTTGCCGGTGGTCAGCCAGGAGCCCTGCAGGTGCGTGATGTTGTCGAAGAACAGCCGCGCGACCGCGACGAGGCGGAGGTACTCCAGGGTCGTCGCCTGGGTGCGCCCGCCGAGATGATTGTTCTCCGGCTGGTAGGTCCAGGGGATGAACGAACGGAACCCGCCGGTCCGGTCCTGGACGTCCCGGATCATCGTCAGGTGTTCGATGCGCTCGGCGTTCGTCTCCCCCGTGCCCATCATGAAGGTGGCGGTGGATTCCAGGCCGAGGTTGTGGGCGGTCTCCATCACGGACAGCCAGACGTGACCGGGCTCCTTCAGCGGAGCGATCGCCTGCCGGGGCCGTTCGGTGAGGATCTCCGCTCCCGCGCCCGCGAAGCTGTCCAGGCCCGCGTCCCGCAGCCGGGTAATGACCTCGGGAAAAGTCAGATCGGACGTCCGGGCGATGTGCACAACCTCGCTGGCGCCCAGCGAGTGCAGCGCCAACTGGGGATATGCCTTCTTGATGGCGGCAAAGGTACGCTCATACCACTCGATGCCGAAGTCGGGATGGTGTCCGCCCTGCAACATGATCTGCGTGGCGCCGAGCTCGACCGCCTCCCCGCACTTGGCGACGATGTCCTCGACGTCGCGGACCCAGCCCTCGGCATGCTTCGGAGCGCGGTAGAAGGCGCAAAACCGGCAGGCGGTCACGCAGACATTCGTGTAGTTGATGTTCCGGTCGATGATGTACGTCGCGATGCCATCGGGGAAACGGCGCCGACGGACCGTGTCCGCCGCGCCACCGAGCGCGTGCAGCGGCGCCCTCGTATAGAGGAGCAGCGCCTCCTCCGCGGAGATACGCCCGCCGGCTGCGGCCCGGTCCAGCACAGACCGGATCTCGCCACCACCCCGACCCACCGGAATCTCACCATCGACATCCATACGGCCCTCCCCGCGTAGCGCCTTCGGCGCGACGCGGGGACCCCTGGCATCGGGCGCCGTTCGGGGTCTCCGTCGAATCACCTTCGGCGATCCTCCCAGGGTAGCCGCCGGAGCCTTCGACGCGACGCGGGGGATGAACGGTCAGTGTCCGGATCGCGTCCCCGGGTCCACCGGGCTGGAGCCACCACGGGTGGCGTCAGTGTAGCCGGCTGTCGAGGAGCCGGCCGGGCTGGCGGGACCGGCGTCGTGGTGACCGTGGCCGCGGCTGGTGAGCTTCGTCTGGAACTGCTTGATCTTGGCCCGGTTCTCCGGCCGATTGGCCGCGGCCTTGGCCTTGTTGACCATCTCCTTGGTCTTCGGGCTGTGCAGGAAGTCCGTGATCTTGTTCGAGAAACTGGCCATGACAACGGTGTACCTATCCGGGCAGGGGTTTACGCCTGCCGGTCACCCGTTCGACGACCCGCCCGAGGAGCCACCGAACGTGTCCCTCACCCGGTTCCACAGGTTGTCGAGCTGGTCATGAGTGTCATCCTTGACGGACGTGACGACCTTGTTCCACAACCGCTGGCGCTGTTCGTCGACCATCAAGGCGATCTGGTCCGCCGCGGAGAGCAGCAGCAGGACGACAAGGACGAACAGGATCGTGCGCTTGAAAGGGATCCGCAGCCGGAACCGACGCCGGGGACGCGGTCGCGGCACCGGTTCGGTGTAGGGAGCCGGCGCGCGTCCGCGCGGCGCCGGCCGCGCCTCGGCCACCCGCGGGGCCGGGGCAGGCGCGGGACCCGCGGGCGCCGACGGGGGCCGCTGCTGGGCCACGGGGCGGGGCC
>NZ_CDXDOS010000260.1:0-4609 GCF_978021245.1 Frankia sp. CoBUL1 | reverse complement strand
GGCTTCCTCCCCCTGCTGTCGCGTCTGTCAGCATGACATATCCGTCGGCGACCAGTACGTCGTCTCGACGTCCTGGTCGTCGAGACGACGTACTGGTCGCCGACGGATATGTCATGCTGACAGACGCGACAGCAGGGGGAGGAAGCCGGTGCGAGTCCGGCGCGGTCCCGCCACTGTCACCGGGAAGCGCACCCTTCCTGGGCAGGCTCGCCGACGAGGAGGCGGGCGTGCCCGGCGATCGCCCGACCAGGGGTCCGGAGAGGAACCCCGAGCCGCCCCGGCGGGGCGACGGGCCACGGCCGCAGCGGCGGCTGGAAGGCCGAAGGTGCGCGTCGATCCGGGAGCCAGGATACTCCGGCCGTCGCCATGATGACCATGGGCGAGGACCCTGGGAGGACCCCGGCATGCCCGTACCACTGCCACATCGACCGCACGCGCCGCATCGGCATCCGTGGTATCCGTCCTGTCGATCCTGTCGATCCTGTCAGCCGCAGCCGGTGCACACGACGCACCGGCGACACCCGCTTGCCTCGACGGCGTCGACACCGTGGTGAGCTTCCCGCTGTCGGCGGTGGTCGGCATGGACGACCTGCGCCTGGCCCTGCTGCTCAACGCGGTCTCCCCCACGCTGGGCGGAATCCTCGTGCGTGGGGAGAAGGGCACCGCCAAGTCCACCGCCGTGCGCGGCCTGGCCGCCCTGCTGCCCCCGGTGACGGTCATGGAGGGCTGCCGGTTCTCCTGCGCGCCCGACGCGCCGTCACCGGACTGCCCCGACGGCCCGCATCCCGCGCCGTCGCCGTCACTGACCCGTCCGGCCCGGCTGGTGGAACTACCCGTGGGCGCCTCCGAAGACCGGCTAACCGGTTCCCTCGACCTGGACCGGGCGTTGGCCGACGGGGTCAGCGTTCTGCGCCCGGGTCTGCTCGCCGCCGCCCACCGCGGGCTGCTCTACGTCGACGAGGTCAACCTGCTGGGGGACCATCTCGTTGACCTGCTTCTCGACGCCGCCGCCTTCGGGGTCGCCCACGTCGAACGCGACGGGGTGTCGGTGCGCCATCCGGCGGTGTTCCTGCTGGTCGGGACGATGAACCCGGAGGAGGGCGAGCTGCGTCCGCAGCTGCTCGACCGGTTCGGGCTGACCGTGCACGTCGCGGCCAGCCGTGACCCGGCGGTGCGCGCGGAGGTCGTCCGCCGCCGGCTGGCGTTCGAAGCCGACCCGGCCGGGTTCGCCGCGACCTGGGCGGACGCGGAGGCGGAACTCGCGGCCCGGGTCGTCGCCGCCCGCGGCCGGCTCGGCACGGTCCGGCTCACCGACGCGGCGCTGCGGGCTGTCACCGCCATCTGCGCCGGCTGCGACGTCGACGGCATGCGCGCCGACGTGGTGCTGGCCAAGACCGCGATGGCACTCGCCGCGTGGGCGGGGCGCGCCACGGTGCTCGCCGCCGACATCCGTACCGGTGCCCGTCTCGCGCTACCGCATCGCCGCCGCCGCGGCCCGTTCGACGCCCCCGGAATGGACGACGAGACCCTCGACGCCGTCCTCGACGAGGCCCTGGCCGCTCTCGACGAGCGCGTCGGGGCCGAACGCGAGGCCGGCGAATGTGAAGCCGGCGGATCCGGTGCCGGGGAATCCGGGGTACCGGTGAACGATGCACGCCCCGATGACGACCCGCCCGACGGCGGCGGTTCGGGGGGCGCGCCCCGTGGTGACGGCGGTTCCCACGGCGGCGACGGTGCGGGGGACGGGAACCGCGGCGCGGGGAACGGCGGGGATGACGGGGACCGGTGGTCGGCACGACCGTCCCCGTCGGCGTCTTCGACCGCGACGGCGGCCTCGACCCGGCTCGCCGGCGCACCGGCGGCGGCGAGCCGGCCGCGGCTGCTCACCGTCGCCGGCCTCGGAACCTCCTCGGGAGCCACCGGACGTCGATCCCCGGCCCGCGGCAGCCGCGGCGCGCTCGTCACCACCGCCGCGGACGCACCCGGCCTGCATCTGCCGGCGACCCTGCTCGCCGCCGCCCCGTTCCAGGCCGCCCGCGGCCGGTGCGGACCCGGCCTCGTGTTGGTCCCGGCGGACCGCCGTGGCGCCGTGCGCGTCGGCCGGGAGGGCAACCTGGTGCTGTTCGTCGTCGATGCCAGCGGGTCGATGGCCGCCCGCGCGCGGATGACCCTGGTCACCACGGCCGTGCTGGCCCTGCTCGTCGACGCCTACCAGCGCCGCGACCGGATCGGGATGATCACTTTCCGGGGGTCGGGAGCGGAGGTGGTGCTCGCGCCGACCTCGAGCGTGGAGGTGGGCGCGGCCCGGTTGCGCGCGCTGCCCACCGGCGGGCGGACCCCGCTGGCCGCCGGGCTGGGCCTCGCCGGTGAGGTCCTGCGCGCCGAACGGCGCCGTGATCCGACGCGGCGGGCCCTGCTCGTGGTCGTCACCGACGGCCGGGCGACCGCCGGGGGCGACCCGCTGCCGGTGGCCCGCGCGCTGGTGCGCGCCGCCGGTGGCGCGGCCGGACCGGCGACGGGCGGGCCGGCCGGTACCGGGGGGCGTGGCGGCGGCCGGGGTGAGTTGAGCAGCGTCGTCGTCGACTGCGAGAACGGTTTCCTGCGCTTGGGCCTGGCCCAGCGGCTCGCGGGCGCCCTCGGCGGCGTCACGATCCCGCTGGACGCCCTGCACCATCTCACTCCCCGCACGACGCCCCGCGCGACGTCCGGAAAGGTGGCCTGTTGACGCCGCAGGGACAGCCCGAGACCGTCCCCGACGACGGGCTGACCACCCGCCAGCGCCGCGACCGGCCGCTGCTGATGGTTCACACCGGCAACGGCAAGGGGAAGTCGACGGCCGCGTTCGGTCTGGCGTTGCGCGCCTGGTCACAGGGCTGGCCGGTCGGAGTGTTCCAGTTCGTCAAGTCCGCGAAGTGGCGCATCGGCGAGGAACGCGCGCTGCACGTCCTCGCCGACTCCGGCCAGGGCGGCCCGGTCACCTGGCACAAGATGGGCGCGGGCTGGAGCTGGGTGCGCGAACGGGTCGACCCGGACGGCGACCCGGGTGCCGCTGCCCGGGAGGGCTGGGCGCAGATCACCCGGGACCTCACCGCCCAGACCTACCGGCTGTACGTGCTCGACGAACTGACCTACCCGTTGCGCTGGGGATGGCTCGACGTCAACGAGGTCGTCGAGGTCCTGCGTTCCCGCCCCGGCCGCCAGCATGTCGTCGTCACCGGGCGGCGCGCCCCCCGGGAGCTGCTCGACGCCGCCGACCTCGTCACCGAGATGACCAAGGTCCGCCATCCCATGGACACCGGGCAAAAGGGGCAGCGGGGCATCGAGTGGTGAGCGAGCCCCGGGCGGAGATCGACATTCCCCGGCTGGTTCTCGCCGCCCCGGCCAGCGGCGCCGGCAAGACGACGGTGACCACCGGGCTGATGGCCGCGTTCACCGCCCGCGGCCTGCACGTCTCCCCGCACAAGGTCGGCCCGGACTACATCGATCCCAGCTACCACGCGCTGGCCTGCGGCCGGCCGGGCCGTAACCTTGACGCGGTGCTCTGCGGCGCGGCGCGCATCGCCGCGCTGTTCGCCCACGGGGCCCGCGGCGCGGACCTCGCCGTCGTCGAAGGGGTGATGGGCCTGTTCGACGGGGTGGCCCGTCCCGGTCCCGGTGAGCAGGCCGACCATGCCTCCACCGCGCACGTCGCCCGGCTGCTCGACGCCCCCGTCGTGCTCGTCGTCGACGTCTCCGGCGCCGCCCGCTCGATCGCCGCGCTCGTCGCCGGGTTCCGCGGATTCGACCGGCGGATCCGCCTGGCCGGGGTGATCCTCAACCGGGTCGGTTCCCCCCGTCACCGCGACCTGCTCACCGAGGCACTCGACGACATCGCCGTGCCCGTGCTCGGCGCGCTGCCGCGGGAACAGGCCGTCCACACCCCCTCGCGGCATCTCGGTCTGGTGCCGGCGGCGGAACGCAGACCCGCCGCCGTCGCCGCCGTCGACCGGCTCGGCGCGCTGGTCGGATCCGCCTGCGACCTCGACGCCCTGCTGCGGGTGGCACGCACCGCGCCGCCGTTGCGCGTCGCGCGTTGGGAGCCGGCCACCGTGCTCGCCGCGGCCGGACCGGCAGCGGTCACCACAGCGGACCCGGCGATGCCCGAGATGCCCGACCGGCCCCCGCGGGTCGCGGTCGCCGGGGGAGCCGCGTTCACCTTCGGCTACCCCGAACACATCGAGCTGCTCACCGCCGCGGGCGCCGACGTCGTCCCCGTCGACCCGCTGCGCGACGAGACGCTGCCACCGGGAACCGACGCCCTGATCATCGGCGGTGGTTTCCCCGAGGAGCACGTCGCCGCGCTCGCCGACAACGCCCGGTTACGCGCCGAGGTCGCCGCGTTCGCCGCCCGCGGCGGGCCGGTCGCAGCCGAGTGCGCCGGACTGCTCTACCTGGCCCGCACCCTGGACGGCGCGCCGATGTGCGGGGTTCTCGACGTGGAGGCGGTGATGGGCCCGCGGCTCACCCTCGGCTACCGCAGCGCGATCGCCGCTGCGGACAGCCCCCTGGCGGCGGCCGGGACCACCGTGCACGCCCACGAGTTCCACCGTACGGTCCTACGGCCCCCACC
>NZ_CDXDOS010000259.1:0-4641 GCF_978021245.1 Frankia sp. CoBUL1 | reverse complement strand
TGCGCCCGTACCTGGACGCCGAGAACGCCGAGGGACACGCGGCGGTCCGACTCGACCGTGAAGCGCCAGCGGGCGGCCGGGGTGTCGCCGACGGTGAGAACTCCCACGGCGTCGTCCCGCCCGTTCGCCATCCTGGTCAACCGGGCGACGTCGGCGGCTGCGGGAGGGGCCGCGAGAATGAGTAGATCGGGTGCCAGCGCCCGTGGATTGCCGGTGACCCGATCGCGGCCGCCCGCGGTGACGGTCGGCGGGTCTGCCGGTGCCGGATCGACGCCGGTGCGACCGGCGTCGTCCTGTGGTCCGGCGAGTTCGTCGAGGACGGCGCTCAGGTCGTCCGCTGTCCAGACCCGAGCGGGTGCGATCGTCGTCAGGTCGGCTCCGGTGTCGGCCGGGAAACCCACCAGACAGACCCGCAGATCATCCGACCACACGTTGGTTCCGAGCTCGATCGCCACGGCGATCGCGACCTCCGTCGCGACGTCCAGGTCGCCGATCAGGCTGATGATGCCCGGAGCGCCTTCCAGGTCGACGAGAATGCGTGACCCGGCGTCGTCCCGGCCGAAGGTGACGAGGGCCGGGAACGGAGCCGGCACGCCGGCCGTCATCTGGGCGATCATCTGGGCCGGCTGGTCACCGGGCAGACCGGGCATCCGCTCGATCCGCCAGGACCCGGGCGCCTCGCCAACGGTCCATGGGGGCGGTGGAGGCTCCTCCTCCGCGGGTGCCATGTGCAGGATCAGCAGGTCGTCGGTGAGGATCGCCGCGTACATCGGGGGAAGCAGACGTCCCAGATCGGTCAGGCCGGCAGACAGAACGCGCAGTGAGCGGTCGACAAATCGGGCGGCATCCGTGTCGGCGGCCAGGAGCAGCGCGCGCTCTGTCTCGTCCTCCGGGGGGCTCGCCGGCCCCGACCGGCGTGTGGACAACGCCACCATAACTCCGGCGGCGAGCAGGCTGGCGGCTGCTATCCCCAGCAGACCCTGGGAGGACGGTCCGAAGGAGTCGGACGTGAGCAGGCCGGGTGTAGCGGGGCCACCGGTGACCACCGCGGTGTTCTGCGCCGAGACGACCGCGGCCGCGTCATCCAGGACCGCCAGCGCACGAGAGGCGCCGAGACGACCGTCGCTGTCCCCCGGCCCGGGGTCTTCGAAATCGGGATAGCTGGGTTCTGGATCATCGAGGCCCGGGTCGCCGGGGCCGTGGTTGTCGAGGTCAGTGAGGTCGTAGCCGCCGGGGGTGGGGGCGCGGTACCCGTTTCGGCGGCAGGCCATCCCGGGACGGAGTCCGGCACATGCAGTGCCTGCAGGCCCTCGCCCTGCGCGTCGGCGGGCAGCAGCAGCACCCAGCCGGCATGGATGAGCGATGGCTTGGACAGCGTGCGGCCGTCCGGCTGGGCACGACCCTCGTTGAGGTCGAAGATCTCCCGATACCGTAGACCGTCACCGAGGAAGCGCTCCGCGATGCCCCAGAGGGTGTCGTGGTGGCGTCCCTCGGCAGGTCGCACCTCGTAGAGCTTCATCATGCGCCCGTTGGGCACGAGCCGGCTGTTCGGATCCGCGATCGGACTGATCAACTCGGCGTGGCGGACACGCGGTGTCATGCGGCCAGCCGGGCCAGCCGGGCCGCTCCCCGGTTCCGGCCGTGACGGCCAGGTCTGCTGGGTCGGTGCGCCGGCGCCGGGATCCGTTGTCGTGGTCACCGGAGCCCGATCACCCCTCGTGAGCGCGAGCGCCCTGTCGTCCGGAGCCGGCCGCGGAGCGACCAGGGCCGCCGAGGTCGTCGATACCGGCATTGCCGTCCCCATCCGGCCGGGCGCAGGCGGAACGGCGGGGGCCCGGGCGTATGTCATCGGGGCGACCAGAACCGTCGTCCCGGAGAACAACACGGATGTGGCGACGAGACGGCGGGCGAGGTTCTGGGGGGCGCCGCCCAGCGGTATCCGCGGGGCGAGGCCGGTACCGCGCAGCTCGGCTCGGCATTCCGCGATGAGACAGGCGGTGAAGTGCAGCCAGGCGGCCCAGAAGAGCAGGGACAGGATGGCTCGGACGACCGCGCCGGTTCCGCCCCTGCTCTGGAGCGGTGGACCCAGTACCAGGATCAGTACGACCGGAACGCCGAGGACGACACCGGCGATCGCAGCGATGGCCCCGGCGGCGCGCAGCCGTTCCCGAGACCGCAGCTCCGCGGAGACCACCGGCACCGGCTGGCGGGCCGGCACACTCCCGGGCCTGTCATCGACCATCCGATAGGGAGGGTCGCCGGCATGCGGAAGCCGCCGTCGTGACCGCGGTGCCGCCGCCGGAGAGGCGGACGTCATCGATGCCGGCGGCGAGGACGGCCGCGCGGATCGAAGTGGTGTCGATGGTGGCGGGAGCGGCGTGGACATGAACGTCCCCGATCAGGCGCAGGGTCGGGCGCATGGGCACTCCGGGCACGGCCTCGTGCCCGGTCGCGTGGCGCTCATGCTAGGTCGCTGGAAGCCGGTTTCCAGGGCGAAGCAGCAGTTCCCTGACCTTCTTGTGACCATTACCTGGATCCGGTCGATGGCATGTCTCCGCCGTGGATGCCGGCGCTCCAGGCTCTGGACTGGGGCGAGCCGACGGGACTTGCGGGAGCGGCGCCGAGCCGCCTGGATGCCCGCACATCGATCTCGTGCAGTGGACACCCGGCCTCCTCGCGCTGCTGTGCCTGGACGGCGACAGAAGGACGAACCCGCTGTAATCGGGCCAGTGTGGTTGCGTAGAGGAAATTTCGGGATGAAAAATCTATGATACCCTACTCAAGGTCGGCATCTGGTGCCGTTCTGATGCTAAATGTCCAAATTTATTCTTACGTTGAGTTATCTCTAA
Organism: Frankia sp. CoBUL1; assembly: GCF_978021245.1. Lineage (NCBI taxonomy): Bacteria > Bacillati > Actinomycetota > Actinomycetes > Frankiales > Frankiaceae > Frankia > Frankia sp. CoBUL1. Next base: position 1,792 of record NZ_CDXDOS010000259.1, on the reverse strand, counting down.
AAGTGTCCACTGTCGCGGCGTACCAGGGCAGGCGTATCTTCGATCGACCACCTTGTCCATTCCCGCATCCGCGGAACACCGGCGCTGGCCACACACCGAGGCCGGACCGACCCCGGAGTGGTCTGGTCATCCGGCACTCTGGATCTCGTTCTGAATCTCGGCGAGCCGCGCACGTAGCTGATCCAGCTGGGTGTGCAGTTCGGTGAGGGTCCGGTCGTATCCCGGCCAGACGGTGGTCCGGAAATCGACCGCGCTACGGCCGTCCCAGCTCTCCGGGTCGATCAGTACCTTCGCCGCGGCGCGGAGCTCGTCGAAATGGGTGAGCAGCGGGCCGTTGATGATCGTGGTGAGATCGGCGATGGCGGTCACGGCTTGTGGCGTGCTGCGGACGGTGACATCGGACGGCTGGGTCATGGTGTGCTCCGGTGACGGGGAACTGGACGGCCGTCTCGGCGGCAAAGCGCCTCGATGGCATGGAAGAGAGCGAACGGCGCAGTGGACAGTGGTCCCGGGAGGGTGTGGTCCCGGGGTGATCCCTCAGCTTCCGGCCGCGGCGGTTCGGCGGTTGATCTCGGTGATGCCGCGGGCGAGCTCGGCGAGGTTCGTCCGCAGGTCGGTCAGCGCGTTCTGTACCTCCGGCCAGACCTGGGCACGAAAAACCTGCGCCTTCGGGCCCTCCCAGTTTCGCGGGTCCGCCAACGTATTGCCATGATTGATCAGATTTGTCGTGGTCGCCTGCAGATCGGGTAGCTGTCGGCTCATCCGCCCGGCCGCCTGTTGGGCCGCTGGTGTGGTCACGGTTCGCACGGCATTGTTCCTTTCGGGACTCGAGCAGAGGGGGACGTGAGCAGGTTGGGTGTCGGGGGACAGGCGACCTGGACGGGAAGGACGGCTCCGCGGCGCACCAGCACCCCGCGACCTGGAGGCGCGGGGCCGCCGATCGTGCGGGACAGCCGGACTCCGAGCAGTTCGCCGTCACCCGGCCGCCCCGGGGCCAGGAGTAGCCCGTACCCACTGCGGCGGACGTCGACGAGGAATCCGCGGTACTGGCCCAGCAGCTCCTCGGTCGTACCGGCGACGATCAACACGCCGCCGCCGTCGCGTGCGGCCTGCCAGAAGGCCGCCAGCTCGGCCGCGGCCCGTTCACCGACCAGTTCGGCGTCGTCGACGAGGACGACCAGAGGTTCGTCCCCTGACAGGCCGGTTGGCAGGTCGGTCAGCGACCGGGTGGTGTCGGTCCGACGGGTCTTCGGCGTGACGGCTGACTCACCCCGCCCGCGGCCGCCGTGACGGCCGGTGCTGTTGCTTCCCGCTTCCTCCACGAGGTTCATGGTTCCGTCCAGAACGGCAACGACGCCGGGTCGGTGGGCGAGGGAACGAAGGGGCGACGGACGCGGCGTCAACGCGACGATTCGGGCGCCCTCGGTAAGGAGTGACAATGCCAGCGTGAGTAGAACGCAACTGCGCCCGGATCGTGGCGGGCCGCTGATCATGAAACCGGGACTGTCGGCATCCAGATCCACCTCGACGATCTCCAGCTCGTCCCCTCCGATTCCGATCGGCACGTGCAGCGAAGATCGATTTTCTGGACGCATGGCCGCCGCCACGGATCTCCGCGACCGCCCGGGCGCGCGTTCCATCTGCTCGGATGTGACGAGGGAGGGCAGCGCGTCGATCCGGAAAGGACGACGATCGAAGCGCTCCGGCAGCCTTCGCGGCACCTCCACAGATCGGCCCGCATGGGACATCGCCCGAGAGCCCACCGCCCGCAGTGCCGCAACCTGAGCCCGGC
>NZ_CDXDOS010000258.1:2153-5201 GCF_978021245.1 Frankia sp. CoBUL1 | reverse complement strand
GACTCCAGCGCGCCCCGTCCACGGCCCGCGGTGTCTGGTCGATCAGTCGGCCTTACGGCTGGTCAGCCTGGGAAAGTCGGTGTCGCGGTACTCCATGCTGAGGCGGGTGCCCGCGGCTTCGCTCTCCCTGCTGCGCAGCTCGACGCGCCGGATCTTGCCGGAGATCGTTTTGGGTAGGTCGTAGAACTCCAGCCGCCGGACGCGCAGGTAGGGGGCAAGGTTTTCGCGGGCGTGACGGAGGATCGCCTCCGCTGTCTCGCGGTTCGGCTCCCATCCCGGAGCAAGTGCGATGTAGGCCTTCGGCACGGCCAGGCGTACCTCGTCGGGTGCGGGCACGACGGCTGCCTCAAGCACAGCCGGGTGTTCGACGAGGACGCTTTCCAGTTCGAAGGGGGACACCTTGTAGTCCGAGGCCTTGAACACGTCGTCGGTACGGCCGATGTAGGTGAGGTAGCCGTCCTCGTCGAGGGATGCGACGTCACGGGTGTGGTAGTAGCCGCCGGCCAGTACTTCCGCGTTGCGTTCGGGGTCGCCACGGTAACTGGTCATTAGCGCGAGCGGGTGCGCGGCCAGATCGAGGCACAGCTCTCCCTCAGTGCTGGAGCGCTGGCCGCTCACCGGGTCGACCAGGACCGTGGGCACGCCCGGCAGCGGACGGCCCATCGACCCCGGCTTGACGGCGGCGCCAGGTGAGTTGCCGACCTGGGCGGTCGTCTCGGTTTGGCCGAACCCGTCGCGCAGGGTCAGGCCCCAGTGGGCGCGGACCTGGTCGATGACCTCCGGATTGAGGGGTTCACCGGCCGACAGCACCTCGCGCAGCGCGCCGGGCCCGCCGGAAAGATCGACCTTGATGAGCATGCGCCACACGGTCGGCGGCGCGCACATCGTGGTTACGCCAGCCCGGCGGAGCTGCGCCAGCAGCTTGGCGGGGTCGAACGTGCCGTAGTTGTAGACGAAGATCGTTGCTTCGGCGATCCACGGCACGAAAAACGAGCTCCACGCGTGCTTTGCCCAGCCAGGGGAACTGATGTTGAGATGCACGTCACCGGGTTGCACCCCGGTCCAGTACAGGGTGGACAGGTGCCCGACCGGATAGGACACCTGGCTGTGCTCGACGAGTTTGGGCCGGCTGGTGGTTCCGGAGGTGAAGTAGAACAGCAGCGGATCGGTGGGGGCGGTACGGGATTCGAACCGGTGCACCTCGGTGACGCCGTCGGCCTCGGTGTAGGGGCGCCAGCCGGCGGCCTCGCCACCTACAATGACACCGTTCAGGTTTTTCAGCTTGACCTTCACCGCGTCGGCGGCATTGGCGATCACGCAGGTGGCGCCGCCGCGTTCGATCCGGTCGGCGAGGTCCGTCGGACCGATCGCGGTAGTGGTGGGTATGATTACCGCGCCCAGCTTCATGAGCGCCAGCATCGACTCCCAGAGCTCCACCTGGTTGCCGAGCATGAGGATCACCGGATCGCCCTTGCCGATGCCTAACCCGGCAAGCCAGGTCGCTACCCGGTCCGAGCGACGGGCCATCTCGTCATAGGTGCACCGACGTTCCGAACCATCCTCTTCCACGATCCACAGCGCCACCCGGTCGTTGTTCCGGGCGATTGGGTCAAACCAGTCGATGGCCCAGTTGAACTGGCCTTCGAACCGTGGCCAGCGGAACTCCTCCAGCGCCTTGCCGTAGTCCGTGCGCAAGTTGATCAGAAGATCGCGGGCAGTGCGGTAGGTCTCGGTCGCGGCAGTCGACGTCATCGGCAAACTCCTTCCAACACCGCACAGAGTCGTGCCGAGCCGCCCCCGCCGGCCACCCCCGAAAGTTGGTAGCAGGCGGGGATGGCCACGGGGTGGTAGCGGAGGTAGCCACGTGATGGTCGCGTGATGGTCACGGGGATGGCCGGTCGACGGCTTGCCTCGGCCGGGTTACTGTGACGTGCACAACATAGCGGTGTGCGCAATGAGGACGGACGCGATGAGTGACACCCGATTACTTCGTCCAGACGACCGCGCGGCCTTGCGGGCCGAGCTGCGCACCATCATCCGGCAGGGCGGAGTCCCGGTGGCATTCGCCGGTGAGGTGGGTGGCAACCGCTTGCGCCTGACGGAGTTCCTGGGCACTCGCACCACCGGCCTGCACAATCTGGAGGTCTGTCCCGGCACGGGACTGGGCGGCCGGGTGATCCTGCAGGGCCGCCCGGTCGGGGTGACCGACTACGCCAGCGCGCGGAGCATCACGCATGACTACGACCGGCCCGTCCTCCGCGAAGGTCTCGCCTCGTTACTCGCGGTTCCCGTTCACGCTGGTGGCCGTTGCCGTGCCGTCCTCTACGGCGCGGTGCGCCAGCCCGCCGCGTTGGGCGACCGGATACGGGACGAGATCGTTGCCGCGGGCCGGCGGCTCGTCCACGAGCTCACCATCCGCGACGAAGTCGATCATCGGTTGGCGATGGCCGAGTCGCTCGCGGCCGTCAGACAGCTCGAGCCCGCGCACGCCGCCACGCTTGAGGAACTTCGTTCGGTGCACTCCGAACTGAGGGCCATCGCGGGAGCCATGTCCGATTCGGCGCTCCAGCGCAGGATCTACGCGGCCGCACAACGTCTCGTCGCCGTCGGCGAGAGCGGGCCGGGAAAAAATTCCAAGATACGCCTGTCCACCCGTGAGACCGATGTCCTCGCCCAGGTCGCGCTTGGCTGCACCAATGCCGAGGTCGCAAACCGGCTTTCGCTCTCCCGCGAAACGGTCAAGGCATACCTGCAATCCGCCATGCGGAAACTGGACGCGGGCACACGCTACGAAGCCGTCGTCCGCGCCCGCAAGGCGATGCTGATCCCCTGAACTTACCCTGACTTCGCCCGGCGGGGACTTCCGCCCACGGAGAGCCGTGCCCGGTCTTCGTCGCTGAGCTGTTCGGGGCTCTCGTGGGCGTCGTGATGCGCCGAGAACCGCGTCGAGGGTCGGGCCGCCAAATCCTGCCATTCGAGGTACCAGGGCGCGGACTGTTCCCAGAAGTGGATCAGGCCGTTCGTGGCGAACGCGACACTGACCCGGCA
>NZ_CDXDOS010000258.1:0-1605 GCF_978021245.1 Frankia sp. CoBUL1 | reverse complement strand
GGGTGACCCGCAAAGTCTGTTTGCGCAGGTCGTGGGTCTGGCCGGGGTTTGAGGGGGCTGGGTGGGGAACGACCGGCCCGTTTTGAGATGATCTCGTTTTGGTGACGTTCCGTGAATCTGCGGTTGATCGCCGGTCTGGCCGGGTGACGCCGCGCTGGTCACTGATGGTGAGCATGGCGGGGGTTGGCTGTCTCGGGGTGAGGCGCTGGGCGGGGTGTGGGCGTGTTCCCGCCGGGTGGGGCAACGGGGCCCGGTAGGGACGGGATTGCGTTGATCTCACCCCTGGGAGGCCCCGTTGCCCGTTCAGTCTCGCATGCCCGCCGACGTGTCCTGCCTGGCCGGGGAGGCGGGGGTGCTGGCGGTGCTGGCCGCGGCGGGCGGGCCGGTGGCGGGCTGTTTCGAGCAGGTCCCGGACCCGCGGGACCCGCGCGGGGTACGCCACCGGCTGCCGGTGGTGCTGTCGCTGTGCGCGGCGGCGGTGCTGTGCGGGGAGAGCGGCCTGGCCGGGGTCGCGGCCTGGGCCGCCGCCGCGCCTCAGCGGGTGCTGGCCGCGGCGGGGGCGCGCCGCTGTCCGCGGACCGGGCGGCACGCGGCGCCGTCGGCGGACACCGTGCTCCGGGTCCTGGGACTGCTCGACGCCGCCGCGCCGGCGCGGGCCGTCGGCGCGTCGCTGGCCGGCCGCGCCCGTACCGCGGACAGCCCCGGCGACACGACGGGTGAGGGCTGTCGGAGGCCGGGGATCGCGGTCGACGGGAAGACGCTGCGCGGCGCCACCGGCCCGGACGGGAAGGCCCCGCACCTGCTCGCCGCGGTCACCCACGGCACCGGCGCGGTGCTGGCCGAGCACCAGATCGGCGCGAAGACCAACGAGGTTCCCGCGTTCGTCCCGCTGCTGCGCGAGCTGCACACCTACCACCCGCCGACCGGCCACGTGATCACCGCTGATGCCGCCCACACGAACCGCGCCCACGCCGAGGCGATCGTCACCGAGCTCGGCGCGCACTTCGTGTTCACCGTCAAGAACAACACCCCCGCCCTGGCCGTCGACTGCCACCAGGTGACCGACTGGACGAAGGCCCCGATCGGCCACACCACCGAGGGAAAGGCCCACGGCCGGCTCGAGAAGCGCACCATCCAGCTCGCCGAGGCCAGCGAGGCGATCCGCGCCCGCCACCCGCACGCCCGCACCGTCGCCCGGATCCGCCGCCGGACCACCCGCACCGTCACCCGCGGCACCCCCCGGCGCCGCGTCACCCGCAGGACCACCACCACAACCACCGTCCACGTGATCACCAGCCTCGCCCCCGGCGAGGTCACCGCCGCCGAGCTCGCCGCCTACGTCCGGGATCACTGGACTGTGGAGAACCGCGTCCACTGGGTCCGCGATGTGACGTTCCGTGAGGACGCCTCCCGCGTCCGGACCGGCCCCCCGCCCCGCGTACTGGCCACGTTCCGTAACCTTGCCATCGGCCTGCTCCGCCAGGCCGGACACCCCCGGATCAGCCCCACCCTGCGCCGCCTCCGCCACGACCCAGCCCTGCTCACAGCCATCCTCGGCCTCGAAAACCCGGCCTGACCAGCATCAACGACTTTGCGGCACGCCCT
>NZ_CDXDOS010000257.1:0-4668 GCF_978021245.1 Frankia sp. CoBUL1 | reverse complement strand
GAGCGTCGGTCACGGCAGACCCGGAGCCCGAAAGGTCGCGAACTCCCGGTTCAGGAGAGCCGCTCGACGACCAGCGCCATGCCCTGCCCGCCGCCGACGCACATCGTCTCCAACCCGATGGTCGTGTCGGTGGTGCGTAGTCCGTTCAGCAGGGTGGTGAGTAGCCGGGCGCCGGTCATCCCGAACGGGTGACCGAGCGCGATCGCGCCACCGTGCACATTCAGCTTCGCGACGTCGAGCCCGAGTGCCCGGTAGGTCGGGATGACCTGCGCCGCGAACGCCTCGTTCAGCTCTACCAGGTCGACGTCGTCGATCGTCATCCCCGCCCGGGCCAGGGCCCGCCGGGACGCCTCCACCGGGGCCAGGCCCATGATCTCCGGTGACAGTGCGCTGACGCCGGTGGAGACGATCCGGGCCAGCGGGGTGATGCCGAGCTCGCGGGCCCTGGTGTCGCTCATGACGATGACCGCGGCGGCTCCGTCGTTGAGCGGGCAGGCGTTGCCGGCCGTGACGGTACCGTCCGGGCGGAACACCGGCCTGAGAGCGGCCAGCGCCCGCATCGTGGTTCCCGGCCGGGGACTGTCGTCGCTGTCGATCACCTCGCCGTCGGGCAGCGGCACCGGAATGATCTCCCGCTTGAAGAAGCCGTCCGCGACGGCCCGCTCCGTCAGGTTCTGCGAGCGGCAGGCGTACTCGTCCTGTTCGAGGCGGCTCACACCCGCGAGCTGGGCCACGTTCTCGGCGGTCTGCCCCATGGCGATGTAGACGTCGGGCAGCTCGCCGGCCGCCCGGGGATTCGTCCAGGGCGCGGACCCCGCCCGGGCGCGGGCCGCCGTACGGTCCTGGGCCTCGCAGTAGCGCGGGTTCTGGGTGTCCGGCAGGCTGTCGCTGTTGCCCCTGACGAAGCCGCTGACGACCTCCACCCCGGCGGCGATGAACGCGTCACCCTCTCCCGCGCGGACGGCGTGCGCAGCCATCCGCAGAGCCTGCAGGGAGGATGCGCAGTACCGGGAGACCGTCGTGCCGGGAACGGTGTCGAACCCGAGGCTGACGGCGACGACGCGGCTGATGTTGTGTCCCTGTTCGCCTCCGGGTAGCCCGCAGCCGAGGATGAGATCGTCGATGTCGGCCGGATTGAGGGCCGGAACCTGGTCCAGGGCTGCCCGGACGATGATGGCCGCGAGGTCGTCGGCCCGCATCCCCCGCAGCGACCCCTTGAACGCCCGCCCGATCGGTGATCGGGTTGCGGCGACGACAACGGCCTCGGTCACATGCCCTCCCAGTTCTTGGTGTTCTTGGTGTTCTTGGCGTTCTCGGCGGCAGGGTCGCGGAGGCCGTGGTCCCTGCGGCCAAATGATCAAAACCCTAACGCGGACGAGCGCCCGCGGTCGCGGGTGGCCGAGCCGACGCGGCGAGGGGGACCCGTCGGGTTACGCTTTGATCATCCCGTCGCCAGCGAGCCGGATGGCGTGCCCGATGCGAGCAGACCTTGGTACACCCCGTGATGTCGCGGCCCTCGCCGCGGCCGCGGGCGAGCTGCGCGAGTGCGCCGCACGGCTGCGCCGACTCGTCCCGGAGGTGGCCGGGGTGCTGGCCGGTGCGCGTGCCGCCGACACCCCGCGGGCATGGCGGTCACCGTGGCGGATCCGGTGCGCCGCCCGGCTGGACGACTGGCAGCGGGCGCTCGACGTCAGCGCCGGGGTGCTGCGCGATCGGGCCGGGCTGCTCGACTGGCTCGCCCGGCTGCGCCGGTTCGACGCGTCCGGCGGCGTCGGGAACGACCCACGGGTGTGGATGCTGGCGCACGGACTGGCCACCGCTGGCGTCGAGGGCGATGCCGGGGGGGAGGGAGGATCTGCCCGGGGCTATCGGAGGCTCCGGCGATACCGGCGATACCGGCGACGGCAGGCCCGCCGTGAAGGTTCCGATTGACGAAACCGTTCTGTTCGATCCGGTCCTGCTGGGCGTCCTGTCCGACCGCCTGCGGGCGGCGGGCGACCGGTCGGCCGCCCTGGCCCGAGCCGTCGCCGCGGACGGGGGACGGTTGAGCCGGCTGCCCGGTCCGTTCGGCGGCGTGGACTGGTCCGATCCGCACTGCCTGTTCGGGGAGCGCAAACCGTCCGGTCCGGCTGGCCTGCTCGGTCTGGCTGGCTTGTCCGGACGGGACGACCCCGTCGGGTTCGGACTGCACGCGGTCGCTGTCGGAGCGCCGGCCATGGCGCGCGGCATCGACCGGCGGATGGCGCGTTTCGCCGCGGCCGAGCTGGTCGCCCGCATCGGCACGGATCCGGCGACGGTGACCGTCAATGATCTGACGGCGATCAGCGTTCGGCTGGCCGGCCTGTCCGCGGTGATGCGCCAGGCGGTCATCTCCCGGCTGCGCGGCCGGCCTCTGGCGGTCCTTGCCGCGGTGGCCGCCCGGGCGATCGAAAATCCGAGCCCCGGTATCCTTGGTTACCTGCCGGCGCTGGCCGACCTCACCGACGCCCTGATCGCCGGGGCCTCCTCGGCCATGATCGGAGACGTCCTGCTGGCCTTCCCATGGCTCGAACCCGGCTACCCTGTCGTCCGCGGACGCCCCGGCGAGGTCGTGGCGGTCGACCGCACCGGCGACCCGACGGTGCGTGACGGGATCAGCCCGAGCGATGTGGGGCAGGGCGGCGTCGCTGACTGCTACCTCGTCGCGGCGCTGATCGGCATCGCCCGCCAGGATCCCGGACTACTCGCGGAGCGGCTGCGAGCCAACCCCAACGGTACTGTCACGATCATCATGCACCCCCGCGGACCGGCCGGCGCAGGTGTGGGCGTCACCGCCACGGCCGCCCTGCCCGCTCGTCGGGTCCAGCCGCCGTACGGGCGATCGGAGGACGAGGCACCCGGGCCGCGGGCGCCGGGTACCTCCCGGTCGCGTGCGGCTGGGTACGAGGAGGTCGCGATGGACGGCGACGACGCGGCGGGACGGCCGGAGCTGTGGCCGGCGCTGTACGAGAAGGCCTACGTCCGGCTGCACGGCGGCTATCCCGCCATCGAATTCGGAAATGCGGCGACGGCCCTGCGGACGCTCACCGGGCGATCGGCGCACGTGTTCGCCGCCCACGAGGCGACCGTTCCCGCCCTCGGGGAGCTCCTCGCCGACGGCGAGGTGGTGATCGTGACCACCCGGCGTCGAACCCGATCCGGCGGACTCGTCGCGGCGCACGCCTACACCCTGCTCGCCGTGGACGTGGCGCGCCGGCGGGTGCTGCTGCGTAATCCGTGGGATCCGGCGCCCGGGCAGAACAACGAGCGGTGGTACGCCTGGGACGGGATCCTCCCGGACACGCATGCGGTCGTGCACGGCCCGACCCGTTGACGGTCGGTGGCTGCCGCCCCGCTACCGCTGCCGAATGATCGCCACCGGGGTGGGGCAGTGAAGCATGCACTGGTGGCTGACCGATCCCAGCAGCAGCTCGGCGAAGCCGCCGTGACCGCGGGCGCCGACGACGACGAGATCGCACTCGCGACCCTTGGCGATCAAGGCTTGGGTGGCCGAGGCGGGCACCACCACGGCCCGTAGGTCCAGTCCGGCCGGCAGTTGGCCGCGGTCGCGGACGCCCGCGATGGACTCGTCGAGCACGGCCCGGGCCTGGTCCTCCAGGGCCTGGGTGATCTCCCCCGGTGCCTCGGCGAACGGCAACGGGATCGCCGAGAGCCAGGCGTGCACGGCGATCAGCGGAACCCCGCGCAGTGCGGCCTCCCCGGCGGCCCAGGCGAGGGCCGACAGGGCGTTGGGGGAGCCGTCCACACCCACGGCGATCGGTCGGGACGGTCGGGACGGTGCACCAGCCGGGGTCGTGCCTTCGGCGGCGGTCGCGGCCTCGACGTCACCGCGGGCGATCACGACCGGAACCGTGGCGTGTACGGCGACGGAGGCACTGACCGCCCCGATCCGCAGCCGGTGCAGCAGCCCCTGCCCCCGGGCGCCGACCACGATCATGCGGGCGTCGCGGCCGACCGTCAGCAGGGCCTCCGCGCCCGGCAGGTCCACGGCCTGCTCCGTTACGGAGACGATCGATCCCGGTGGCGTGACCGCCGTCACGGTTTCGTGCAGCGTCCGCTCGGCAGCCTGCGCCAGGCCGGCCCGCATCCCGGACTGGGCCGGACCACGGGCGAAGCCGATCGCGGCTTGGATGCCGCACCCCTGCCACTCCGCCTCGGTGAACGCCCAGCGCAGCGCCGTGTGGGAGCCCCCGGAACCATCGACCCCGACCACGATGTCGGCCATCGTCCGCCTCCTTCGAAGCCCGGTCCGGGATACCCGGCTGGTCGGCGGGGAACCCCGTTCGCCCGCAGGGGAGGCCAACGCGGGGGGCCAACGCGGGGGGGCCAACGCGGAGTGGAGCTGCCCGCCGATCAACAGCTTCCGGTGTTGTTTTCGTGTGTTCTGGCCAGGTGAACCCTACGTTGGACCATCCTTCCCACCCGTCGACGTGATCCATGGTGAGAAGTGGTGAATGGTTGGGTCACCTGTCCTCGGTAACCCCGTCGTCGGAGCGGAAGCCACTGGGCGCCAGCCGCTCCCCTGCCGTGATCGATCGATAAGACGACGAGGTGCGACAATGGAGGTTGGGTGCAGTTCTCCCCAGGTGAGATCAAGCGGCGTGTGTGTAGCTGGGTGAGTACTTGCTG
>NZ_CDXDOS010000256.1:0-4680 GCF_978021245.1 Frankia sp. CoBUL1 | reverse complement strand
CCTCAGGTGAGCAGGTCGTGGACCGGTACCGGGGTGAGGCCGGCCGTGCGCAGGTTCGCGACGATCCGGGGGAACGCGCTGACGGTGCCCGGGTAGCCGAAATGCATGCTCACGATGGAGCCTGGCCGGGTGCCGGCCCGCACCCGCGCGACGACGGTGTCGGCTCCGGGAGAGGTGTAGTCGAGCGGGTCGACGTCGAAGTCCACAACCGTGCGGTACCCGGCGGCGCCGGCCTCGGTGAGGATCAGCGGGGTGGCGGTGCTCGTGCCGGAGGGCCGGAAGTAGCGGCCCTGCGTCGGGGCCAGTCGGGCCAGGACGTCCCGGCAGCCGGTGATCTCCGCGGTCACCCGATCGGCTGGAAGCGTCGTCAGCGCCGGGTGGGTGTAGGTGTGGTTCGCCAGTTCGTTGCCGGCCGCGAGGATGACGGGGACGAGGTCGCGGTGCTGGTCGAGCCATTGCCCGACCGCAAACACGGTGATCGGTGCCGAGAGCCTGGCGGCGTCGGTGAGGAGCTGATGGGCCAGGGACAGATCCTGACCCGCCTCGTGCGGGCCGAGATGGAAGGTGAGCGCGACCTGGGACCGGTCACGCGGTCCGTGGGTGACCGCCGCCGCCGCGCCTCCCGGCACCAGCTCCGGGCCGCCGGCCGCGCCGGCAGCGAGCGAGGCCGCCGCGGTCTCACCCGATGTGCCGCCAAGGGCAGGGGCGAAGGGTGACGGCGTTGCTCCTGAGGACGCTGGTGGCGCCGAGGGGGTCGAGCCACCGGTACCGCAGCCCGCCAGCCCCGTGGCCGCCGCCGTACCGGCCACGGCCAGGAACTGGCGACGAGAGGTACCACGACCGGCCGGCTGGGACATGACGCTGAGGGTATCCCGGCCACTGGAGGCGCCCGATGGGCACCCAGGATCACCAGCCGGGTACCGTGAGGCCACGAGCGGCCAGACTCCGAAACGAGCCTTCTTGTCGGCAATGATCACGATCATGCGGCGATCAGTAAAATGTCTTTTTACCATATTCGATTATGCGGCCGTCCGACGGGGTCGAAGGGCCCCGCGTGAAAAGACGGTACTAGCGTGTTGGCATGCCAACCAGGGCGGAAGCGCATCAACCCCGGCCCGGGAAGCGGCCCCGGCCGTACGGCCCGATCCTGCTGGCCGGCCTGGTGGTCCTTGTCGTCGCCCTGCTGGCGGGCTGGGTTCTCCGTGACCCGGGCAACCAGGCTGCGAACGCTGGAGCCTTCCCGCAACCGCCTGCGTCCCCGGCCAGGGCGGGAGCAAGCCCCACCGCCGCCGTTGCTGGTGCTACCACCGTTGCTGTGGATGTGTACGCCCACGCCCATGCCGGGATGCTGAGCCCGGTCGTGCGCGACGATCCGCAGCTCGTCTATGTCCCGAACCTGTCCGACGGCACGGTCAGCGTCATCGACCAGCACACGCTGCGGGTAGTGGCCACCTACCCCACGGGGCGCGGCCCGCAGCATGTGGTCCCGTCCTGGGACCTGCGGACCCTGTGGGTCAACAACAACGTCGGGAACAGTCTGTCACCGATCGACCCGCGGACCGGGCGCCTCGCCGGCCGGGCCATACCGGTCACCGACCCTTACAACCTGTACTTCACCCTCGGCGGAAAGAGCGCGATGGTCATCGCCGAGGCGAACCACAGCGTCGACTTCCGCGACCCTCATACCTTCGCCCTGCGCCACAGCCTCGACGTGGGCAGCCGGTGCGCGGGCGTCAACCACGTCGACTTCTCCCCGGACGGCACCTATGCGATCGCCACCTGCGAGTTCGCCGGCCAACTGGTCAAGATCGACCTGGCGCACGAGCGGCTCCTCGGCTACCTCGATCTCGGACGCACCGCGGCCCCCCAGGACATCAAGATCGATCCTGCGGGCCGGGTCTGGTACGTCGCCGACATGAACGCCGGCGGCGTCCACCTCATCGACGGGGACACCCTCACCAAAACCGGCTTTGTCCCGACCGGCCCGGAGGCCCACGGCCTGTACCCCAGCCGCGACGGCCGCTATCTCTACGTCGTCAACCGGGGCGGCATGATGACCTCCGACATGGTCCCGTTCCCGCATACCGGTGATCGGGGCTCCGTGTCGGTCATCTCCTTCACCACCAGGAAGATCGTCGCAAACTGGGCCATCCCCAGCGGCGGGACTCCCGACATGGGCAACGTCAACGCCGACGGGACCCGGCTGTGGCTGTCCGGCCGGCGCAGCAACGTCGTGTACGTGTTCGATACCGGCGGGAACGGCGGGTCGGACCCGACGACCGGCCGGCTGTTGACCGAGATCCCGGTGGGCCACGAGCCGCACGGGCTCGCCGTCTGGCCGCAGCCCGGGCGCTACTCCCTCGGCCACACCGGAATCATGCGATAAGCCCTCGCGTGTTCGATACTGCTGTCCATCGGCTGTCCACCGGCGCACCGCCAGCACGATCACCTCCGGGGGAGGGGGAACCGGAGCCCCCCTACCTGCCAAGATGAGGTGATCCTCGCGGCGCTGTCCCGGCTGTTACCCCGGGCCCGCTGGGACGTCTTCTTCGTCACCCCGGCCACCGTGCTGCGGTGGCACCGTGACCTCCTCCGGCAACTTTCTTACCGGCGGCACGTTGCCTTGACGCCGGCGACAAGGTTTAGCGTCTTGCCCCGGGCGGGTGAAGGAGGCCGGATGCTGATCGGCGAACTGGCGGAACGGGCCGGCACGAGCACCCGCACGCTGCGCTACTACGAGTCACACGGGTTGGTACGGCCACGGCGCTCCGCCAACGGCTACCGCGTCTACGACGAGGCGGAGCTGCGAGTCGTCCACGAAATTCGGGCCCTGCTCGCTGTGGGCTTCGACCTCAACGACATCCGCCCGTTCGTCGCCTGTTTGCGGGCCGGCAACACGTCGGGACACGTTTGCCCGGACTCTGTGCTGGTGCTGCGACGCAAACTCGCCGAAGTCGATGCCTGTATCAAGCGGCTCGACGCGGTACGGCAGCAGTTGCAGAGCCAGCTCACTCAAGCGATCGCGATGCGGCCATAGTAACCGTCGCCGACCGACGAACAGTCATCGAGCCCAACGTCCCTGTCCGCCCGGCCAACGGCGGGCGGGGAGCAATGGGGTATCAGCAGATCGGAAGAATGAGATGAAGTTCGCAATCGGCTACAGCACGCCCTACTACGGTGTCGACCCGGACCGGATCACTGCCTACGCCCAGCATGCGGAGGAATGCGGCTTCGAGGCACTGTATCTGCCGGAGCACATCGTGCTGTACCCCGGGGCGATGGTCGGGTCCATCGAGATCCCGCCGTCGCTGCCCTACGCCGATCCCCTCGATTGCCTGAGCCTCGTCGCCGCGGCCACGAACCGGATGCTGCTCGGCACGGGCGTGCTGCTGCTTCCTTACCACCATCCAGTGGTCCTCGCCAAGCGACTGGCCACCATTGATGTGCTGTCCAAGGGGCGGATGCGGCTATTGACCGTGGGGCTGGGAACCTTGCCGGGCGAGGCCCAGGCGGTGGGGGTGGATTTCAGCACCCGTGGTCGCCGCGCCGACGAGGCGATCGACGTGATGCGACTGCTCTGGGCCGGAGGTGAGGACGGGGTCAGCTTCCGCGGGGAGTTCTTCGACTTCGACAACCTGTGCAGCTTCCCGAAGCCCTACGGCGTTACCCAGCTGCCCATCCACGTTGGTGGATCAAGTCGGGCGGCTGCACGCCGGGCCGGGCGGCGAGGCGACGGCTACTTTCCCGGCGGTGCGCTCGGTCCTGATGAGCGTAGCCTCCAACTAGACCTCGCCCGGTCAACCGCCTTCGAGGCTGGCCGTAATCCGGATGCTCTGGAGTACACGCGATGGGGGTCGATCGACATGACACCGGAACGGGTGGAGGCGTTCGCCGCGCAGGGTGTGACCCGCATCGTCGTGGGCGCCACGGCCATCGATCCAGTTCAGCAGCGCGACGAGATATCCGCGTTCGCCCAGCGGTTCGGCCTCCTCGACCGCCTGTCGACCTGACGGTTCGGCCAGACCAGGTCGGCGACGCGTATGTTCTCGACGCCCGCCAGCAGGCGGAGTTCACCTTCGCCCACTTGCCGGGTGCGACCTCATGTCGAGCTCGGCGACTTGCCCGCCCACCTCGCCGACGTCGCCGCCGGGCTACCGGCCAGCGGCACAGGTCCGGGTCGGTGTGGGCATCCCACCTGCACGCCGGCGCTTGATCCCACCCGCCGCCGGCTCCTGCCCCAGGACCGACCCACCCCCTTCTGCAGGGAGTCTCCGCCTTGACCAGCGACAACCACGGCACCATCGAAGCCGGCCGTGCCATCCGCCCCTACCTCGCCGACTGGTTCGCCCCCCAGGACGCCGCAGCCTTCGACCAAGGGATCGCCGCCCTGCTCACCACTGCCAACCCGGCCGACGCAGGAACCCAGGCTGGTCAGCTGCGCGTCCTCCTCGAAGGCCACCCTCACACCGGCCGGTTCCTGCGCGATGTTCTCGCCGACGCCCCGCACTACAGGCCGCCCGACCAGCAGCCCCGCTACCAGCGCACCCCCCGCCCCAGCCCCCTCGGCAACCCAGGTCCAGTCGCCGCCGACCGGTACAACTGCCCGGGCGGCGACTGGACCTGGGTGGCCGAGGGGGCTGGGGCGGGGGGTGCGCTGGTAGCGGGGCTGCTGGTCGGGCG
>NZ_CDXDOS010000255.1:0-4708 GCF_978021245.1 Frankia sp. CoBUL1 | reverse complement strand
GGGTGGAATGGTGAGGTGCATGCCTGTCGGCCTCTCGGTGGCGGGCCGGGGCTCAGGGAGTGACCGGCTGGCGCGCCGCGGGCGTCCGGCGGAATGCGGAGAGGACGTCCTCCGGACGCTCGGAGACGGGCGTCGGCGGCTCGGGATGGCGACGATCATGGTCGGGTGGCCGGGAACGGTCTGTACGTGAACATGGTTGTAAGCGTAGACCTCTCGCCCGGCGATGTCGAACACGCGTTCGTTTCTGTGGTCGCGGCTCCGTCTTGGGGGTGTGGTCGTAATCGTGAAAGGATGACCCGTCGTTCCGCGTTGAACGTTGGTCTCAACCGAGGTAGCGTAGGCGGGTATTGGCGCGGTTGTTTCCGTCGAGGGCGAGGGTGGAGGCATCAGGCTTGCGGTCGGTTGGGGCTGTGGTGGTATGCTTCACTCTTAAGTCGTCCGCCCAACCGCCACGTGGCGGTTGGGCAGACGAAGTGGCGGTGGATAATCGTATGGTCTTTCGGGTGTTGTTGAGGTGAGTCGTGAGTACAGGTAAGGTTCTTCGCTTCGACCATGTTCGGGGTTACGGTTTCATAGCTCCCAGTGACGGTGGAGACGATATTTTCCTACATGCCAACGATCTTCTTGTTGAGAAGAATCTCGTCATCCCTGGGGCCGTCATGGAGTTCGAGATCGAGGAGGGCGAGCGTGGGCTGAAGGCCAGTGCGGCCCGCATCCTCAGGTCCGCGCCCGCGGCTTCGGGTCTGGCCGCTCCGGCGCCGACGAGGGGAACCGTCCACGCGGACGATTCCGACGCTCTCTGCGACGTCCTGCCGGTCGGGGAGTTCACCCAGGAAATCACCGAACTGTTGCTCCGGATCGACCCGACCCTGACGGGGACGCAGATAGTTCGGATCAGAAGCGAGCTGATGGGCGTGGCCGAGAAGTACGGTTGGATCGAGAGCTGACGCGTATCCGGGCGTCTTTCTCACGTCCGGCTCTCCCTTCCCCGGACGTGGGAGGGCCTCGGAGGCCTCGGGGCGGGAGGATAAGGATCCCCCGGGGCGGTCCAGCGGAGTCGGGCAGGTGCCGTCGTTCAGCGTCCCGCGCGGCGGCGGTTCTTCCTGCCGAGGTGTCAACTGCCGCGTATCAGCGCTTAATAATGTACTTTGGCAGGCTATAGTGGGCCATGCCCTGCTACGCGGCCCGCAGGTAGCCACGATCGTTGTCGAGTATCGCGTCCGGTTCGGCGTCGAGTATGTCGACGCCGACCTTGCCGCGTCCGGCCGCCGGCTGCTGGTCGTCGACCCCGCCGGGGTGGATGACGATCTGGTCGGGGACGTGACCGAGATCCTGACGTCGCTGTGTTTCCGGCTGTATGGTCGGGAGGCCGCCGCGGACCGGGTCCGGCGCGCGGTCGCAGCCGCCGTCGAGGAAAGCCCGTGAGGGTCCTCCAGGCGTATCGGGTTCGCTCTTGACCCGGAACGACGCCCAGCTCGCCGACCTGCGCCGGTATGCCAGCGCAGGTCGGTTCGTTTGCAAACGGAACCTACAGCTCGACGAAGCCGGACACGCAGGTGATCGTGTCGCCGCCGATCCAGACCGTGCCGTCCGCATCAGCGGAGATGTGCACCCGTCCGGTCCGGTGGAGCAGTGTTCCCTGGCTCACCGTGTAGGGTGCGCTCGCTCGCCCGGTCCGGAGCAGCCATTGGGCGACGGACGCGTTGAGGCTTCCGGTTACCGGATCCTCCCTCGTCGTGCCGTTCACGGGGAAGAAGGCCCGAACTTCGAACGTCTCGGTCGACTCGGGCGGATACGGGCCGAGCACGCCGAGATGCAGGTCGACGATGCCCGGTTGCAACGCGAGGACCGCCTCGGCGCTGTCGAGTAGAACAGCAATCCATCCCGGCCCGTTATCCGCCCACTCGGCGGCCACGATGTCATCGCGGGCGATGCCCAGCGCCGTGCCGATGCGCTGGACGAGGGCCTCCTTAACCGGCCCCGAGCGTCGCAGCGGGGGTGCGGCGAACGCGAGTCCGTCCGCGGTCCGCCGGACGGGAACGAGCCCGGCACCACACTCCTGAACGACCACATCGCCCCGTTCGGCCGGAGGCCGGGTGGTCAGCCAGGCGTGGCAGGTACCCAGCGTGGGATGCCCTGCGAAGGCCAGCTCGGCACCGGGTGTGAAGATCCGGACCCGGTAGTCGGCGTCCGATGAGGTGGGCGGCAGGATGAAGGTGGTCTCCGAGAGGTTCGTCCACCGGGCGAACCGCTGCATCTCCTCCGGGTCGAGTCCCGATCCGTCGAGCACGACGGCTACCGGATTGCCCTGATACGGGGATCTTGAGAAGACATCGATCTGTTGGAAGGGACGCGGCATCGGCCCAGTGTCCCGCGGGCCGCCGGCTGACCGCGCGGATGCGGGTGAGGAATTCCTGGATTCCGATCGCCAGGCGGCTGGAGGCGATGGAGCGTCACCAGGAGCGGGCCGGCGCGGGAACGCATCCGGGTGCATATCAGCATGAAGGCATGAGTTCCTCCGCCGACACCCATGGCCGACCCCGTCACGCCGAAGCGGGTGGCCGCCGGCATCCGCGTATTTCCAACGAGCGGATCGCCTTCGCCCGGATGCGCACCTCGCAGGACCGCGGGGCGGATCTGATCACCTCCTTCGCGGGATCGCTGCCCTTCGTCTACCTGCATGCGGTCTGGTTCGGCGGCTGGATCCTGTTGAACGAGGGCGTGTTCGGCGAGGGCGCCGTCTTCGACCGCTACCCGTTCGGCCTCCTGACGATGATCGTCAGCTTGGAGGCGATCTTCCTATCGACGTTCGTGATGGTCAGCCAGAACCGTGAGGCCGCCCGGCAGAACCTCCGTGCCGAACTCGACTTCGAGACCAACCTGCGATCCGAGGTGTGGTCGGTCCACATCGGGCGGGCGCTCGGGCTTGACCCCGACGAGGTGGAACGGGACGTCCAGGAGCTCGTCGCGCACGCCCGCGCGGAGATCCGTAACGGCCAGGCCCAGCCGATGGGTCCGGGAGTGATGGGTCCGGGAGTGATGGATCCGGGAGTGTCGTGACGCCTCAGGTGCATCGTCGGCGACGACGCGAATCCGGTGCCTGCTGCCCGGCGCCGGGCGCGTGGGGCCGGGTCAACCGAGCGTGACGATTCAGTCGAGCGTGACGACGAGGCCGCGCAGCTCGTAGGCCGCGATCTCGTCCCGGAGGGTGACCTGGGGTGGGCTGGCCATGTGCAGGCCGTCGAGCATGAACAGCTTGTGCAGGAAGATGTCGGTTTCGTGGATGGCGACGTGTGCGCCGGGGCATTTGTGGGGGCCGTCGCCGAAGCTCAGCCCCGCCGGACTCACGCCGTCGCCGATCGGGCGGGCGGGGCGGACTGTGTACGGGTCGGCGCCGATGGCCTGCGTGTCGATGTTGGTGCTGCTCACCGCGATGTCGATCTGGGCGCCGGCTGGGATCGTTAGCGGGCCGTGCGGGCCCGGTAGCTGGATGTCGGCCGTCGTGCGCCGTTTGAGCGTGGAGATGACCGGTTCCAAGCGCAGGAACTCGTGCAGGATCGCGATCCGTTCGGTCTGGTCAGCGTCGTGGTAACGGGCGCGCAGTGCGTCGTCGGTGAACAGGTGCCAGGCTGCGACGTTGATGAACTCCCGGGTGGTGATCATTCCTGCGGGTGCGAAGGTGACGCACTCGGCGAAGATTTCGGCATTGGTGCAGCCTTGGTCGATCATGTGTGAGATGAGGTCATCCGTGCGTCGCCGACGGCGGGTGCGTACCGCGGGGCGCACGTCGGCGAGGTAGAAGGCGATGGCGTGGCGGTTCTGCCGGATGAACTGCCTGATGCCGCGGATGCTGGTGACATTCGGCGGTCCGAGGTCTCCCTGGGCGAACCGTTCCAGGCGGGCGGCCATGCCGGGGCGGCTGTTGGTGAGGCCGATCACCGCGGCGGCGACCTCGACGGCGAGGGCGAAGCTGAGCTCGGACAGGTCGACGCTCCGCTCGCGGCACAACCGGTCGATCTGCTCGTCGGCGACGCGGTGCATCAGCTCGCGGTAGTGTTCGTCGACCCTGCGTAGAGTGAAGAATCGTGCGGTCAGCCGGCGGCGTTCCCGGTGCTCGGGGCCGTCGCTGTGCAGCACCGGCCGACGGATCCGCTTGGGAATCGCCTTAGATGCGTCGATACCGAGGCCGGCCTGCTTGGTTTCCAAGCTGCGCAGCACCGCCTGCCCGGCGGCGTACCCGCTGATCCGCCATACGCCGTCGGCGCCCTGTACGATCGGGCATCCGCCGTTCGGGTCTTCGCGGTCGATCTTGCGTGCCGACGTCCCGACGTCGGTCACCACGGGATCCGCCATGGATTCTCCTTCCCAGGGCATTCCGGAAACCGGCCGGGGCGCGGCTTCAGGGCCGTCATGACTGACCGGTGCGGCGATGGAGTGCTGCTGATGCCTATCGAATCGTTGGTGGATGCGAGGGAAAGCCGCCGCCCCTGCGGCTGGCTTGTTCGGGTAACGGCTCGATGCGGAGCCGGGTGGCATCGGAGGAAGCCGTCGGCCGGACGCCTGAAACCTCTTGCAACCGCTTGTGAGCCGGCAATGGTGCAGGGCTGCGCGAAGGTCGCGTGGTGTGACGGTCTGTTGCGTTAAGTGGCTATGAATTGGAGTGTCCGGCGGCGGTCTCCGGCGATGTGTTCGAGGGTTTCCTTGACTT
>NZ_CDXDOS010000254.1:0-4744 GCF_978021245.1 Frankia sp. CoBUL1 | reverse complement strand
GGTAATACACACCCGAAAGATCAACTTTGGTCATGGGCTGCGAAAACTCCAACCAAGATCGAACTATCTAGGAAACTCCCGCTAGCACCGGTATCTGGAGCTAGCCGGGCGGGCCGTGCCCGGGACGGCGCTCGTCCTGGGCACGGCCCGCCTCGTCACCGACATCTCCGCCCCGGCCGAGAGGGTTAGGGCGCCGGGGTCGGGGTGGTGGGCGACAGTGACATGGTGCCCGCGCCGGGGATCGGGGAGGCGGCCGCGCCCGGATCCACCAGGGGGCCGTCCGCCGTCACGTTCAGGGTGCCGCCCGCCGCGCCGGACTCCGGCGCGGTCGGTGAGTCCCAGGTGGCCCCGGCGGCGTCCGGGTTCGCATGCTTGGTGACGAAATCCTTGATTACGTCCGCGGAGACCGTCGAGCAGCGCTGGGTGCGGTCCCAGGCGGTCAGGACGAAGTGCTTGTTGTCGACGAAGGTGCTCCGGGGCCAGGGCACACCGATGAACCGCGGCCCGGCGTCCGCGGCGAGCTTGCGCAGCTTGTCGACCTGATCCGTCGGCAGGCTCTTGTCGTACCAGCCGATCACGAAGCCGTGTTCGAGGTTGTGTACGGCCCGTTCCACCGAGATGCCCGAGTTCGGGTTGTAGAAGGGAATGCCGTCGGGCAGGGGATCGGGGTTGTGGTTACCCGAGGATGGCGGTGACGCCTCGTACGTGACCGCCGTGCTGACGTGCGTCGAGCCGCGGAACGGGTCGTTCGCCGTGCCGGTGCACCCGGCCGCGGTGGCGGCAGCCGAGGCCGGCGCGACGTAGCCGACCTTGCGGGCCTCGTTCTTCGATCTGCTGTCCGCGACGCTGTAGATGATGATGCCGACGAGGAGCGCGACGGCGACGAGCCCCGACGTCCCGTAGATGAGCAGCGCGCGGCGGCGTTCCCTGCGCTTCTGTTCACGGCGCAACTGCTCGAGCCGGGTGTTGCGTTCGACGCTCTTCTTACCCACGGCAACTGATCCTACGAAGTGTTGCACCACGTCGTCCGGGCAGGATGGATCCGACCCGCCGAACACCACCGGACACGCCCTGTTCCGCCACGCCGCACCGTGACCGTGGCGTCCCGGATCATCCCGGAGCCGGGCCACCCGGGATCGGTCGGCCACGAGGTCAGCGGTGGAGGACGAACGCCGCGGTATCGCGGTCCGGTCGGGCGGGTGCGGGCGCGGCGGCGTGCCCGACCCCGACCGCGCCCATCGGTGTCCAATCGGCCGGCAGGTCGAGCACCCGGGTGACCACCTCCGGGCAGAACAGCGTCGACGACACCCAGCACGACCCCAGACCCTCCGTGGCCAGGGCGACGAGCAGGTTCTGCACCCCGGCCCCGACGGAGACGGTGAACATCCGCTCCTCGGCGGCGGCGCGGCGGGCGTCCGGATAGGGATGTGCGCCGTCGAGGAGCATGATCGGAACGATCAGCAGCGGGGCACGCCGCAGCACCTCGCCGCGCCGAAGCCGACGCTCGACGGCCGCCTCGTCGAACCCGTCGCGTCGTAGATCGTCCGCCCAGGCTTCGGCCATCGCGTCGAGCAGCGCGGCGTGCCGCTCGGTCACGATCACGAAACGCCATGGTGTGGTGTGGTGCGGGGCCGGGGCGGTGAGTGCCGCCGCGATCGCCCGGTCGACCGCGGCCGGGTCGACCGGGCTGTCGGAGAAGTCCCGCACGGTGCGCCGGTCGCGCAGCGCCGCCCGGCGCGCCTCGAGGGTGCCGAGGCGGAACATGTCATCACCAGCGGGACGCAGCAGCGCCCGCCCGCCGGCGCCGTCGTCGGGCAGCCGGCCGTAGCCGCGGACGACTGCCACCGGTGTGGCGCCCAGCTTGCCCTTGACGAGGTCGGCGGCCGCGGCGAGCTCGTCGGCCTCGGCCACCTCGGTCATCCCCAGCTCGTTGCCGTAGCCGTCGAGGTCGCCGACGTGGCTGCGCAGCGCCGCCATGCCGGCCACCCCGATGGCCATGTCGGTCAGGCCGCGCCGCCACGGCCGTCCGGCGGTATCGGTGACGATGACGGCGACATCCACGCCGAGCACGGTGGCCAGGCCCGACCGCAGCCGCCTGGCGCTGGCGTCCGGATCCACCGGGAGCAGGGCGAGGGAGTCCTTGGCGATGTTCGACGCGTCGACCCCCGCGCTGGCGAGGACGAAACCGTGGTGCGTCTCGACGATCCGGGTCGGGCCGCGCCGGGCGACCTCGCGTACCGATTCACTGTCGATCATGGCCTGTCTGGCTTCCTCGCGGTCGCCGGACACCGTGACGAGCCGTCCCTCGGCCTTCGAAACAATCTTTGAGGTGACCACGACGACATCGCCGTCGGCGAGTGTCGGGCCGTGCGTCCGGACGGCCGAGGCCACCAGGACGGCGAGATCGTCGCCGGAACGGACCTCGCCGATGCCGGTGAGCGGGAACACGCGCAGCGCCCGTTCCGCGCTGCGCTCAGGCACCGGCGAGCTCCAGAGCCGCCCGGACGATCGCCACCGTGGCCTTCAGATCGGTCATCAACAGGGGTGTCGCGGCCACGGTCGCGCCGGGAACGGTCGCGCCGGCGTCGGCGGTGTCGACGAGCCAGCCGTCGAGCAGTCCGTCCGCCGTCCCGTCTCCCGGGCGCGGGGCCGTCCCGTGCCCGGTCGCGGCGGGTGCGGTGGCGGGTGCGGTGGCCGGCCCGGCGGTGCGCCCCCGGCCGCCGTAATGCACGCCTACCGCCTGGGCGGAGGTCTCGACGCCGATGGCGGCCAGGCAGGCGTCCGCCATCCCGCGCACGGCTGAGCCGCCGATGATCGGCGACACCCCGACCACCGGCGCCGCGGTTTCGTGCACGGCCGAGCGGATCCCGGGAACGGCGAGGATGGTGCCGATCGAGACGACCGGATTCGACGGGGGGAGCAGTACGACGTCCGCGTCGGCGATGGCGGCCAGGACGCCGGGCGCGGGCCTGGCCTTTTCCGCGTTTACCGGGATGATCGCCTGTGCCGGCACGGCGGCACGCAGCCGCAGCCACCATTCCTGGAAGTGCACCGCGCGCTGGCCGTCGGCGTCCGAGATCACCACGTGGGTCTCGACCCGCTCGTCCGACATCGGCAGCAGCCGTACCCCCGGCTTCCACCGCTCACACAGTGCCCGGACCACGTCCGAGAGGGAGTAGCCGGCGTCGAGCATCCGGGTGCGCACCAGGTGGGTTGCGAGGTCGCGGTCGCCGAGTCCGAACCAGGCCGGCCCGACGCCGTAGGCGGCGAGTTCCTCGGCCACGACGAACGACTCGCCCTCGCGCCCCCAGCCCCGTTCGGCCGAGATCCCGCCTCCCAGAGTATACATGACGGTGTCGAGATCGGGGCAGATGCGCAGTCCGTGCAACGTGATGTCGTCGCCGGTGTTGCCGATTACCGTCACGTCGGCCTCCGGCAGTGCCGCGAGCACGCCGCGCAGGAACCGGGCGCCACCGATCCCGCCAGCCAGGGCTGTAACTCTCACACCGACCAATCCTGGCACCGCGTCCCGACGGATGGGGCACCGGTGGGCGGTGGTGGATCTCCCGGCCGGGGTGATAGCGGCCACCGCCGGGCCGCGGACGGATTTCTCCGGACCGGGGCGGGCGCGCCGGTCGTGTTCCTGACCGAGCCTCGGTCGGGGTTCCTAACCGAGCCTCGGTCGGGCGAACAACGGCGTCATCCATCCGTGGAACTCCGGCTTTGCCGGTATCGGCGTGTCCGTGCAGAAGGCCGAGAGCAGAAAGTGCACGAGATGGCTGGTCGGCCGGGAGGGCGCAGGGTTGGCGAGCCCGCCCTCGATGGTGGCGACCACCGCGTCCGCCGCGAGCTCCCGATCGGGTTCGGGCACGAAGTCGTGCACCGCGGCGAGCGCGAGCCCGTGCAGCCAGTCGTGCAGCCGCTCGTGGTACTCCATGACCGGCGCGGCGTGCGGGGCGCGTTCGGCGACACAGGGATGCAGCGTGCGGCGCCGCTCGACCGAGTCCAGAGCAAGGAAGAGCTTCGCCGCCGGGTCTCCGGGCAACGCTGCGATCCGGTCGACCTCAACGTCAAGCAGGCGGTTCAGCACCGCCGCGAAGGCGTGGTCCTTCGACCGGAAATACCAGTAGACGGAGCCCGGTTCGATGCCGGCGGAACGGGCGATCTCCGCGATGGACGTCCCGGCGAACCCGCGGGCCAGGAACTGCTCCTCGGCGACGGTGAGCAACGCATCGATCCGTTCCTCGCGGGGAACCTCCTGGCGGTTGCGTGGCACCTGATCAGCGTAACGACTCCCATGGTGGGGCAGGAGAAAATCGATGCCCAGTAGCGGTAGCCCCCGTGCGGTACGCCGGCGCCCGGCGGCGCCGTCCCGGCGCCGGCATGATCGGAATCGTGTCCCGGTGTCGGTGGGTGCACTCCGGCCGGGCTCGGGTAGCGGGGTCCGGTGGATGTCTCGGGCGGATGTGTCCTGCTTACCGCCTTTCTCTTGATTCCGATTAGCGAGAGCTGTGAGAGTGAATCTCAGCTCTCTACGTTGCTGGAAGGACCGTCATGTCCGATATCAGGACCACCAAGAGCCTCGAAGCCCTGTCTGGCTCCCTTAATCGCGCGCTTGCGGGGGCCCGCGCCCCCCAGGTCGTGGCCGCCCGCCGGGCCCAGATGCGACAGCCCACCGGTACGACGCCGGCCGGGTCCGACGTCAGGGCCGCGCAGAGATCACGCTACGTTGTGATCGGTGATG
>NZ_CDXDOS010000253.1:0-4762 GCF_978021245.1 Frankia sp. CoBUL1 | reverse complement strand
CCGTCACACCACGCGACCTTCGCGCAGCCCTGGGGGCTCAGGAGTGACTCAAGGGCGGTTCAGGAGACGGGCCGGGGGCTGTTCATGGGCGGGCCAGACGGTGGATCAGGCGCCGTGGCGTCGCTCCCTGGCGGCGAAGCTGCGCAGGGCGCGCAGGAAGTCGATCTCACGGAACGCCGGCCAGTACGCCTCGCAGAAATACAGCTCCGAGTAGGCGCTCTGCCAGAGCAGGAAGTTGGACAGGCGCTGTTCCCCGCTGGTGCGGATCACCAGATCGGGGTCGGGCTGGCCGGCGGTGTAGAGGTGCTGGGCGATGTCGTCCACGGTCAGCGTCGACGCGACGTCGGTCAGCGAGTCCCCGGCCTCGGCCCGCTCGTGCAGCAGCTCGCGCAGGGCCTCGATGACCTCCTGGCGACCCCCGTACCCGACGGCGAGGGTGACGTGGGCGCCGGTCGTGACGCCGCGGGTCGTCTCCACGGCCTCCTTGAGGACACGGGCCGTGCTGTCCGGCAGCGTGTCCAGCATGCCCGCGAGATGGACCTGCCAGCGGGCGTCCGGCCGCCCGAGCCGGTCGGCCACCACCTGCTCGATCACCTGCATGAGGAAGGCGACCTCGGCGTCCCCGCGCTGCTGCAGATTCTCCGTCGAGCAGACGAACACGGTGACGTGTTTGATTCCGACAAGCTCGCACCAGGACAGGACGTCCTCGGCGTGCTCAGCGCCGTACTTGTGGCCGAGGCTCGGATTCGCCATGCCCATCTCGCGGGCCCAGCGGCGGTTGCCGTCCATGACCAGCCCGACGTGCGCAGGCAGTGGACCCGCCATGACCTGCCGACGCAGGCGACGGGTGTAGAGCGCGTAGAGGGGGCCGGCCGTCATCGGCACCTTCGATTACACCTTCGATTGTGGGACGCCCGGCGATCGCGGGGCACCCGGGGGAGGAGGAGTCCGGGGAGAGCCCATGGTCGGAGAGGGGTGCATGGCCGCTTCCGGCCTGTGGTCGATGGGCCTGTGGTCGATCTGTCGTCGGTGCCGTGGGTGTCGCATCGCCGCATGTGGGGTAGTGGGGTAGCGGAGGAGTGGTACGTCGGAATACCAGTGTGCCCTCTCCCGAAGAAGGGCTTCCGCGGGGGGCTCGGGCCGGCGCCGCGATCGGGCGGTCCACCGGTCACAGGACCGCCACCGGCCCACCCGCCCCGTGCAGGTCCAGCGCCGGAACCACCAGCCAGTTCTCGTAGCCCCCCGCCCGGGCGTGCCGGTTCGCCTCGGCCGGTGTCACGAAGAACCCGACGACGCCTTCCACCGCCCGATCCGGCCCGATGAGGACCGCCAACGCCCATAGCGGGCCGGATTGCTGCGGATTCGCGGCCGGAATATGCGACCACACGTCCGACCAGCTCGACTGGTCAGTCGAGGACTCCATCACGCACCCCTCTTCACGCAGCTCGTCCGGAGCCACCCACGGCGGCTATGGCGGACGAAGGTCGACCGGCGAGAACCATTGGTATCACTATCGGTGCCGTCTCTGCGTCTTACGGTGACATTCGGTAAGTTTCTGTCCATACTCTCGCCACGGCGCTCCAGATGAACAGCTTGGCGCCTCGGGCCCCTCTTCCGTGCCTATTTCAACACGAGCGCCGGCTGAGACGTGACACACGGGCCGCCGTTCGGCGATGCTTTGATGATTTGAGTTCTTCGGACCCGTTCCAGGCCCTCGCGGTCGGCGGTCCAGCGAGGGAGTTCGCGCAGGTTGTCCGCCATGGCCCTTGGCCTCTCGCCGGGCACCGCGGGGTTCAAACGTCTGCACGTGCAGCCGGCTCTCACGATGGGACCGGACCCAATTCTTCTGGAGTATGCACGCGCAGATGTACGGGCGTGCGCATACGCGTACGGTTACTGGTCAGGTATTGACCGGCTTGCGGTGACTTTGAGTTAAGCCGCCGAGAGGGTGGGGGTCTGTCTGGTGGGATGCCCAGGTCGGTCAGGAAGCGCAGGTAGTCGTCCTCGCGGTCGGCGAGGCGGCGGGCCAGGGCGTTCTCGGCGCGCATCGGCTTCCTTGCCCGCGGGGAGGTCTGGCTGATCCCGACCTGGACGGCGTGGCGGAACCGGCGCGGGCGTCGGCGGTGAGGCGCTGCAGGTCGACGAGGGCGTCGCGGGCCTGGCTGGCCCAGCAGAGGAACCGGCCACTGTAGAGGTAGAGGACCAGGGCCTCGACCCCCGGCCCGTACTGGGCCGAAGCCGGCACCCCCGCGGGCGCCTCGGCCCGGGTCCGGGTGGCGCAGCAGGCGCACTCCCGCTCGACGAGCCGGTGCCCGACGACCACGGGCTCGACCGGCGGCAGGTCCACGACCTGGCGGCGCTCCACCCGCGTGACCGGGGCGAGCACCAGCGGATCCCCACAGCCCCGGCACACCGCGGGCTCGTGGCCGACGACCCGGTCCGGGTCCTCGGCCAATGCCAACGTCGACCCGGGATGGCCTTCCTGCCCACCGGGCCGCCGCCCGGACTTCTTCCGCAGCGACTTCGGCTCCGGCTTGGCCAGCCCATCCAAGCTCGGCGGCTTCGATGAGTTCCGCGAGTTCTTCCCCAGCCGGGCGTTCAGCTCCGTAATCTCGGCGTTCGCCTTCCCCAACGCGGCCCGCAGCTCGGCGATCTGGGCCGCCTGCGCCACGACCAGCACCGCCAGTTCCTCATACGAGGACGTGGGCCGATCGACAGGCGACACACCAGCAGCCTACGGACCAATCACCCACCGCGAGCACCCTACGCCCACAGCGACCGGTACCCAAACAACCCGACCCGCGACAACAGCAATCGATCAAGAGTGCTGACCAGTTACACGCGTACGCACGTCACACATCATCACCGCGCCACCAGTTCCCGTGATCTGGGTGCAACACCCACCACTCGGGCGGGAATGGTCAGCCCCTGATGGCCCGTTGTTGCGCGTTCGCGTAGACGAGTTGAAGTAGGTCGGAGCCGGTGACCACCGTGAGGACGGATGCGGCGAGCCGCGTCGGCCGAGGCGCGGCGACCAGGCCGAAGACGAAGCCGGTGGCCATCCACTGCGCGGTGCAGAACGGGCAAGTGAGTAGCTCACCCACGCTGTGCCGGGCCGGGGGATACTCGCGGACCTCCTCGGCGAGTTCCGCCGGTCCCGCGGTGCCGCGGAAGCGGGTGAAGGGAGCGCGCAGCGGGCTCGTCACCGGGTCCTTGGTGAGAATGCGGCTCAGCTTGTGCGTGGCGATCGTGACGAGAAGCAGGTCGGGGACCGCGAACCGCTCGGGCAGGACCGCACCGGACACCCGGCCGATCAGCCCGAGAGCCGCGCACAACCCGCCATACGCCGACAGGGTGGCAAGATAGCTGCGCAGCGGGCGGGGCTCGTCGCCCGCGTACTCGCTCTGTTCCTGGCGCGCCGTGTTGGTCAGGCGGGCCAGGACACCGGTTTTCGGGGCACGTATCATGTCGGATGCCTGCCCACCGTCTCCGACGGTAACCAGGCGGAACATGCCCCGCGACACGCCCCGCCTGCCGCCGCCCGGGTCCGTGCGGCGGGAGGAAGGGTCATGCTCTCGTCGGCCGATCTGGACGGGTTTGTCGCAGCTTTCGGGGTGGTCGGCCGGGTCTCGTTCGGGTTTCGTTCAGGACTCCGGTGCCGCGTCCCCGTGGCCGTTCGCGTTGGCACGCCGGGTGGTCGTGTTGAACATGCGGGTGAGGTACTCGGTGCGCAGGACGCCGCGGCCGTCGGCTCCGACATAGCCGACATCGCGGGTGAGGTAGCCCTCGGGGTAGGTGTAGCCGGCGGCGGTGACCTCGCCGTTGCGGGTCCACCAGGCTTTGCGCTGGGTGCGGCAGCGGTCACAGGAGTGGATGACGTGGTAGGCGCGGGCCTCACGGTCCCAGGTGGCGCTGTGGGGCTGCCAGCGGTGTCCCATGGTGCGGCATTCCACGAAGCTCACGGGCAGGTCGTGTGCCCAGGACTCGATGCTGCGACGGGGGGACTCCTCGGCCATCAGGGTGTTGGCCCCTTTCCGGGGAGACGGTGCGCGGGACGGGAACGACGAACGTAACGGTGGGAGAACGCCGACGGTCTCCTGGAGTGATCCTGCCATCCGGACCCGGTGTGGGTCTCTTCGGTGGGCATGCTGGCGCGCCCCCTGTGACCAGGGTGTATTGGCAATGGACGGCCTACTGTAGTGGGTACGGAGGCAGCGTTGTCGTGCACGCGATTCACGCTGCCGCCTGCTTCGCCGCAAGCATCGACACTTTCGGTGAACGGCCTGCCGTCGTGGGGCGCGCGGGACGGGGAGCCCGAGGCCGAGGTGGAGGCCGAGGTGGATGTGCACGGCTTCCAGCACGCTCACCCGGGCATGGCCGCCGATGGCGAGCACGACGGGCCGATGATCACCTTCTTGCCTGTGGGTGCCCCTGCGGTAGTGGCATGCAATCGTGGAAGAGTGCGGGGACATCGGCCCATGGGCGGTCACGGGGGTGCGAGCCGGACCGCGGTGCTGGTGTGCCAGGGGCGGGCCGTCGCGCACGGGCGCATCGCTGTCGACCGGTTCGACGATCCGACAGCGATGATGTTTCTGCGCGCCGACGAACGGGGCGTTGTCGAGTGGGTGCGCGGTGGTGTCCCGCCGCGGGGGTGGGGGCGCGGCTTGAGTTTGAGATGGTACGGGCCTGCGGTGAGGTGATGGTGCCGCGTACCGTCGCCATCGACGAGGCCCTCCGGGAGGCCGTCGGCGGGGCTGTCGGC
>NZ_CDXDOS010000252.1:0-4817 GCF_978021245.1 Frankia sp. CoBUL1 | reverse complement strand
ACGGTTACCGGGAAAGGCTCACTGAGCGATCCCGGCCTTCCGCGGCCTGACCGTCGCGGCATCCCGCCGGCACCTGCCGGACGTGGACGCCGCGACGGCGACCGTCACGACCGTCGAGTAGTCCCGAAGCCGCGAAGGTCCGCCCGGCGGTCAGGCACTCCGGCGGTCAGGACTCCAGCGGTCCGGCATCAGGACGCCGACGACCCGCCGACGATGGAGTCGGGGGTGGTGGAGTCGGCAGCCTCGGCCGCGACGGCGGCGTCGCAGCCGCCCGTGTCGGCCGCGGATGCCACGGCCACGGCTTTCCCGGCAGGAACACGACGTCGCAACAGACCGCGCCGGGCTCGCGGACGGCCTGCGTCGGCCGACCTCCGGCCGGGCCGCTTCCGGCTACCCGTCACGACCGGCGCGTCCTCGTCCTCGGCCTCCGCCTCCGCTGCGGGCCTGACGGGCTGTTCCCCGGTTGTCGAGGCGACCTGCGCGGGCTGCAAGTCCACGGCCAGCTGCGAGTCCACGGCGGTCGAGAAGGCGGCCTCGACAGCCTCACCGGCCTCGACAGCCTCACCGGCCTCGACAGCCTCACCGGTCGCCTCGGGCAGGTCGGCCGGAGCGGTATCCTCCGCCTCCTCCGCGACCCACACGTCGAGAGCAACCGTCCGCCAGTCCTCGAAGACCTCCTGAACGGCGAAGTCCGCGGCGAGCAGGGCGTCACGGTAGCGAACGAGCTGCTCGTACGACAGGGTCGGATCCGGCTGCGGTCCCGTCACCACGGGGACCTCGGAGGCCGTCGCGGTGGCGCCCGCGACAACGGCCGCGACGACGGCCGTGGTCACCCGACAGGTAACGGACCCGGCGGAGTCGATCGTCTCCGTCAGCGTCCAGGAACGGCTGGCCGCCGCGGCGAGCCGCGGATCCGTGAACGCCTCGCCGCCGGCCTGCTCCGTCAGAAGCGTCGCGATCCTCGCCGCGACCGTGGTGGTCGCCACGTCGCCCCTACCCCATCGCACGACCGCACGTCCTTTCCTTCGATCTCTGTCTGCCGCTGTGCCGAAGACGCCCATGATCGGCCGACCCCGGAGAATGGCGCCGGCACCTGAGGGCGAGAACTGCATCTTGACGGACGGATCGGATGCGCTACGCAGCGGGGTGCTTTTTGCCACATGGCGGACATACGATACAAACACTGGACGGCCCCGATCGAGGTTCCCCTGCTACGACCAACGGGCCGCAGCGCCGCGCCGGGGAGCAGACGAAACCTCCGGGCTCGCGGACGACTCTGCATCCGCCGTCGGCACGCCAATCGCGACCTAGCGTAATCACATCATGAAGTCGCTCGATTACACCTCGCCGGACTTCGGCGGGCGCCACACCCGGACCTACCCTTTTCAGATGAGGCCGGAACCGGCGTTCACGGGTTCGCCGAATGGCATCCGCCGAGACGCACGACACCGCTTCCGTGCGGTCGCGATCACCGCCTCCAACAGCGAGCGTTATATTCTTCTTGCTGCAGGTGACAACAGCGACGGTCTTCTACGGCGTCAGGGTCGGGCGGAGTCAACGGTGTCAGACGAACTGGCGGACGGTTCCGGAGTCGGTGACGTACCGGGGCCTGCGTCGATCACCGGAACCATCCGGGTGTTTCTTCTCGACGACCACGAGGTGGTGCGTCGCGGGCTGCGGGATCTCCTCACCGACGAACCCGATGTGGAGGTGGTCGGGGAGGCCGGGCGGGCCGATGAGGCGGTCGCCCGGATCCTGGCTCTCCAGCCCCACGTCGCGGTGCTGGACGCACGCCTGGAGGACGGCAGCGGTATCGAGGTCTGCCGGCAGGTCCGGTCGAGCGATCCACGGATCGCCTGCCTCATCCTGACCTCGTTCGACGACGAGGAGGCGCTCTTCACAGCGATCATGGCGGGCGCGGCCGGCTACGTTCTCAAGCAGATCCGGGGAACCGCCCTCGTGGACGCGGTGCGCCAGGTGGCGGCGGGCAAGTCCCTGCTCGATCCCGCGGTGACGCCCCGGGTCCTGGTGCGGCTGCGGGAGGGACCGGCCGAGGACGAACGGCTCTCCGGGCTCACCGACCAGGAGCGGCGCATCCTCCGGCTGATCGCGGAGGGGCTCACCAACCGCCAGATCGCCAGCCGGATGTTCCTCGCCGAGAAGACCGTGAAGAACTACGTCTCCAGCATGCTGTCCAAGCTCGGGCTGGAGAGCCGGACCCAGGCCGCGGTGTTCGCCACCAGGCTGAACCCCTGAACCCCTGAACCCCTGAGGCTCTTGAGGCTCTTGAGGCCCGGGGTTCCCGCAGCCCCGCCGCACCCGCTAACCGAGGACGCCCCGTCCCTCGCCGGAGTGCACGCGAAGCTCGGGCAACGGCGCGATCACTGGAACCTGCCAGGTCATGGTGGTGCCGACGCCGCCCGCTCCCGGGCCGAACTCCATCCGGCCGCCGAGGTCGAGCGCACGGTGCCGCAGGTTGGCCAGCCCGCTGCTGCGCGAGGCCTTGCCAGGGCCGCGGCCGTCGTCGCGCACCTCGACCAGGAGGTCGGCGTCGGTGACCCGCAGCAACACGTGGATCCGGGAGGCCCGCGCGTGGCGGGCGATGTTGGACAACGCCTCGCGCAGCGCCGCGAGCATGTGCGGGCGGATGGCCGCGGGGACCCCGCGGTCGATCGGTCCGTCCAGCCGGACCGTCGGGGTGATCCCCAGGGCCCGTTCGGCCTGGGCGATGACCGCTTGGATCTCGGCGCGCAGATCGGTCTCCTCAGCAGCGTTGGAGGTCAACGAGAAGATCGTCTGACGGATGTCGGAGATGGTCTGGTCAAGCTCGCCGGCGGCGGCGTCCAGCCGCTCGGCCGCCCGGCTGTCCACGGCCCGGGCGAGGCTCTGCAGGTGCAGACCGGTGGCGAACAACCGCTGGATCACGACATCGTGCAGGTCCCGAGCGATGCGGTCCCGTTCCTCGAAGACAGCCAGACGCTCCCGGTCGCGGTGCACCCGGGCCAGTTCGAGGGTGAGCGCGGCCTGCCCGGCGAAAGCCGCGGCCATCTCCAGGTCCAGACCACCGAAGGAGGCCGAACGCCCACCCGAGCCGAGGACAAGGATGCCCAGCGCCCGGCCACCCGCCATCAGCGGCACCACCATGCCGACCTTCACCGGGAGGTCGGCATGGTCCGCGCCGAACAGCGGACCGCCCGGGGAGTCGACGGGCACGAGCACGGCCCGGCCGGTGCGCATGGCCTCGTTCAGGCGGCGGTTGTCGGCGAAGACCCTGCCCCGCAGGTCGTCGTCCCCCTCCCCGTCGACAACCCCGACCACCAGGCCGACCTCGTCGGGGACGAGGATCGCGGCGAGCCGGGCCGCAGTCGCCTGACGGGCCCGCCGGGCCACGAGGTCGAGCGCCTTCTCGGGCTCCGCAACCGACAGCAGCGCGGTCGTGATCTCCGCGCTGGCCGAGAGCCAGGCCTGCCGGCGCCTGGTCTCCTCGTACAGCCGCGCGTTCTCGATCGCGAAACCGACCGCGGCCGCCAACGCGCACGCCAGGTCCTCGTCCTCCTGGGTGAACTCGCCGCCGCCGCGCTTCGCGCCGAGGAACAGCGTTCCGAACGCCGCGCCCCGCACCATGATCGGGACGTTGAGGAAGGTGTCGAACCGCGGGTGCCCGCTGGGAAACCCGATCGCGACGGGATGATGGGCGACGTCGGCCACCCGCAACGGCCGCGGGTGGCGCAGACTCTCCCCGATCAGGCCGCGCCCCTCGGGAAGCCTGCCGATCATGGTGGGCACCTCGTCAGGGAAGCCCACGTGGATAAGCTCCGAGATCTCCCCGTCGTCGCCGATCACCCCGAGGGCGCCGTACTTGGCCCCCACGAGCTGGCAGGCGGCCTGCGCGATCCGGCGCAGGGTGACCGGCAGGCTCAGTTCCCGGGCCACGTCGACGACCGCGTCGAGTAGGCCACGCATCCGGGTCTGCACGGACGCCACTTCGTTCACCTGCTCGGAGAGCTGGATCAGAAGCTGTTCGAGCCGCGCGCGATCGACATCGGGGACGGGTCCGCTCATCGGCCCAGGCCCTGGTCCAGGGCAATGACCGAACCTTCGTCCGGGTATCGACGGAATTCGACGAAAACCACCGCGCGTGGCACCTCATTTCCGGTCCCTCGCTCCAGCAGGGTGACGCGGGCGCCTGCCCAGGCGGAAGGATTGCCTGCCATGCAGGATATCCGGCAAACACCCACTCCGTGGAGCAGCGGGCGGAACGCCATGACGGGCACCGGCCGGGTCTCGGGAGGCCATAACGCGCCGGGCTACCTCCAACGTAGAGTGTCGTTCATGGCAGTGCCCCACCTCTTCCTGCACCGCGACCGTGTGACGGATCTGAGCCGGGTCGTCAGCGCGGCGTGTACCGGGCGGGCCTGAGCCAGCGTCATCCTCCCGCGGCGCCACCGGCGGCGCCGGTGGCTCGTCGCCTGCCGTCCCTGGCTGGCTGATCGGCTGGTCCAGCTGGCAGTTCCGTCGCCCCGCCCCGACGATCCGTCGGCCGCGCGACGCCACGCTCAGCCCGTTCGCACCGTGATCTCCACCGCTCCGCGCCGTCGCGCTCCGTGCCTGCGTCGCGGCGGGCCAACGCCGGCAGGACATCACCATCGTGCTCATTCGACGCGGTGACCTGGCGCCTCAGTCTCGCGCGCGGCACCGCTTCTCCCCGCCCGGCCGTGTCCGGCAGTGTGCCGGCGAACGCCACCGGCACCACCCGCGTCCCGGCATCACCCGCGCCTTGGGAGTGACCCGTGCCCCTCCTCCACCCGGTCCTCATC
>NZ_CDXDOS010000251.1:0-4846 GCF_978021245.1 Frankia sp. CoBUL1 | reverse complement strand
CAAGCTAAGAGCGCGTCTGGGAACTGGGCGGCTGGTGGGCGAATCTTGATCGAAAATGGGTGGGCTCCCGGTAGGACTGGTGGTTCTCACGCCAACCCGGTCCGCCAGGAGCCCGTGCACCAGTGTCCCCGACCTGCCTGTGTCCGCTATGCCCGGCCCACGCCGAGGCGACCCCTGTCACAACCGAGCCGTGTCCGTTCTACCCATCGTCATCGACGACCGATGCCCGGTGGGCGCTCATCGAGCCGCTGCTGCCGCTACCAGGCAGCGCCACCGGCAAGGGTGGTCGGCCGGAGAAGTGGCCGCGCCGGACCGTCCTCGACACGATCTTCTATCTGGTCCGCGGCGGGATCGCCTGGGCGCAACTCCCGCACGACTTCCCACCCGCCAAGACCATCTACGACATCTAGCGGCGGTGGGCGACGGCAGGCGTGTGGCAGCGGGTGCACGACTGCCTGCGTGACGCGCTTCGCGTGCACACTGGGCGCGACCCGCCACCGACCGCCGCGATCATGGACTCACAGACCGTGCGCGCCGCCGACACGGTGCCCTCCTCGACCGCCGGCTACGACCCCGCCAAGAAGACCAAAGGCCGCAAACGGCACATCGCCACAGACTCCAACGGCCTGCTCCTCGCCGTCGTCGTGACGGCCGCGAGCATCCAGGACCGGGACGGCGCGCACCGCGCGCTCGCCGCCCTGCGCGATGGTTTCGGCACGGTCCGCCACGTCTGGGCCGACGGCGGCTACGCCCGACGGCTCGTGACCTGGGCGGCCATGACCCTCAACCTCACCGTCCAGATCGTCAAGCGGACGGACAACGTCGCCGGGTTCGTGGTCCTGCCACGTCGCTGGGTCGTCGAACGGACCTACGGCTGGATCAACAAGCACCGCCGGTGCGTGCGTGACTACGAGACCCTGCCCGAGAGCCACGAGGCGATGGTCTACATCGCCATGATCATGGTCATGTCCCATCGCCTCGGACGCACCGGTGACTGGTGACCCGAGTTTTCAGACGCGCTCTTAACGGCGAACTTAACCGCCGTAGGCTCATATGATGCTGGCTATGGTCGGTGACAGGGCCTCGCATGCCACGCCGTTGTCGGTGGCGCGGTCGCTGCGTCTGCTCGGCGAGCATGTGTTGACCTGGCGGAAGCTGAACCGGCTGACCGCAGCCCAGGTCGCCCAGCGAGCCGGGATCTCCCGGGACACGCTGCGCGCCATCGAGCAGGGCAAGGGCACCGCGAGCACCGAGAACCTGTTCAGGGTGCTACGCACCATCGGGATCATGGATGCCGTCGTCAGGGCCACCGACCCGTACGAGACCGACGTCGGCCGGCTGCGCATGGACGAGATCCTCCCCAAGCGAGTACGGCGCTGATGGCCGGACGGGATCCTGTCGAGGTCACCGTCGAGATCGACGGGCAGGAGACCGCCGCAGGGACGTTGTGGCTTCACAACCGCGGCGGACAGAGCGCCACGTTCCGATATGCCGACGCCTACCTGACCAACCCGGCCGGATACGACCTCGACCCGGCGCTGGCCAGAGCCGCCGGCGTCTTCCACACGCCGGCGGGGTCGGCCATCTTCAACGCGTTCGCCGACAGCGCCCCCGACCGATGGGGTGAGAACCTCATGAGGCGTGAGGAGCGCGAGCGCGCCCGCGCCGCCGAGACCACACCTCGCACTCTCGGTAAGGCCGACTTCCTTCTCGGCGTCCGCGACGACACCCGCCAGGGAGATGTCAGGTTCCGCCAGCCGGCGACCGCCACCTACTATTCGACGCACCGGCACGCGGTCCCACGGCTGATCGACCTGGCCCGGCTCATGCGAGCAGCCGACCGCGTCCGCGCGGAGGGCGGCTTCGACCACGACCTCGCGGACCTCATCGACGCAGGTAGCTCGCTCGGCGGCGCGCGCCCCAAGGCAGCGGTGCGGGACGTGTCCGGGCGGCTCTCGATCGCCAAGTTCCCACGTTCGGACAGTGACGAATGGGACGTGGCCGGTTGGGAGGAGATCCAACTGAGACTCGCTCGCAGAGCGGGGCTTACCGTGGCGGAGTCGGAACTGCTGACCGTCACCGGCCGGCACGTACTACTCCTGAGCCGCTTCGACCGCATCGGCGCGCGGCGCCTGGGGTTCGCAAGCGCCCTGACAATGCTCGAGGCCTCCGACGGGGACCTCCGCAGCTACCTCGAGATCGCCGAGGTGATCGAACGCTACTCGCCGAGAGCTGACGCCGACCTGCGTGAGCTCTACCGGCGGATCCTGTTCTCCATCCTGACCGGGAACACCGACGACCACCTGCGCAATCACGCGTTCCTGCGCGAGCGAGACGGCTGGGCGCTCTCTCCTGCCTACGACCTCAACCCCAATCCGGACAACCCGGCCCGGCTGAGCACGGCCGTCGATCTCGACAACACCGACGCAAGCATCGACCTCGCGCTGTCGGTGGGCAACTACTTCCGCTTGTCGCCGCCGAGGGCCCGCGACCTCGTCAGGGAGGTGGAGACCGCCACGGCGGGCTGGCGGCAGGCCGCAGCCGGGCTCGGCATCCCGAAAAGCCAGGCCGACCGGATGGCAGCGGCCTACGAGAGCGAACAACGACGGATCGCCCGTGCTCTCAGGGTCCCTTGAGATTGGCTCCGGTATCGGGCGTCACCCGGCCCCGTCCGGCCTATCGGTCAATCCTCGGACATGCCGGCGCCGCGCCACCAGACACGATCAGCTCATCGCCTTGCTCACCATCGTCCGTGACACATTCATAACGATGTCATAGACGCTGGCGGGGAGCCTGAGCGCAGCCTTCCCGCTACCCACGCGTGGCGGCCACGGGACGCGAGCGCCGGACACCGTAGAGCTACGGTGTCCGGCGCCGCAGCGGCCGGAGAACCCGGGCGGTCATTGCCGATTGGAACCCGTGCCGGACGCCCTCGCCAACCCCGCTACATGTTTCTCCTAGCGGTTCGCCGTATTTCAGTGGCGTTCCGTCCAGGTCCTCTCGTCAGCTCAGTCCCAGTCCCAATCCCAATCCCAATCGTCCTTGTGGCGCCGGTCCTTACCGTCCTTACCGTCCTTGCCGTCCCACCGGTCCTTACCGTTCCAGCCGTCCCACCGGTCCTTACCGTTCCAGCCGTCCCACCGGTCCTTACCGTTCCAGCCGTCCCACCGGTCCTTACCGTTCCAGCCGTCCCACCGGTCCTTACCGTTCCAGCCGTCCCACCGGTCCTTACCCCAATGATCCTTGGCGATCTTTTCATCCACCGGGCCACCGAGATAGCTCGACGCCAGCGCGCTCGTAGCCGCCGGCCCCACGGTGACGAACACTGCCGCCACCGTAGACACCGCGACAACCGCGGCTTTCCGCCTCACGGACTTGTCCACGCTTCCTCCAGAACCGAGAGAGAGTGAATCGCTACTATCGGCAACAGAGACTAGCGTGCTCGACGAGGTCCGCAAACGGATCATCGACCGACTTTGACGATCAGCCAGCTACGGAGCGTGGCCTTAGCGGGATGAAGAGGAGATTCCAACTCCTACTACACCCGCTGGAAAGGGAGATGCGGAATGTTGAGGTTCGCGGTTCACGGACTCCCACCACACATGGTAATTGCCGGGTGGGTGGTAGGCGGTCATGCCCTTCGGCATGAATCGGTCCAATTCTGACAACGGCGCCTCGTCCGGAGTGATATACGTCAGCTGCCGGGTCGCAGGAGGAGATGGCGCGGTCCGCCTCCTGACGGATCCACCCGGCCCAGGCGAGCGCTGCTGCGTGTTCGGATGCCTCCGGCGTGTCGCCGGCATCCGTCGAGGGCAGGCCACGCTTCCGCCGCAGCCAGAAGTGATCAAGGTGGTCCATCGACTACAAAATGGCCTGGGAGGCAGGATACAGCTGCTTCAGCAGTTTGCCGAACTCCCCCGATGTGTTCCATCTGTCGAGCACGATTCCGAGCTGCGCGGCAAGGTCGCCTCGCCTGCCGTCCGCTGGATCTGGGAGGACTTCCTGTATGATCGCCTCGGCATGTTTTTCGAAGGTCATGTCGTCGTCCACAGCGTGTTCCCACTTCCGCGGCCTCCGCAATCGGCTCTCCGCCTTTGGACTGATCACCGAGAGGAGATAGTCCAGCACGGGCATCGCCCGGCCTGTTGCCTCGATATCCGCATCGCCGCGAGCCAGGTGCCAGACCGCCGCCGAGTCCGCGGCAGAGAACACCTGAGCGAGACCACGCCGTCTCTCCAGCTCGCGTTGGTACTCGTCGGAGACGACGGGAACCGGGGTCATCGCCATCGTAGGGACTACCACCGGCGACGGAGGAGCCTTCTCCGTATCCAGAATCCTGCGCACCGGCCACGCCTGGACGACTGTCACTCCTGTCAGAGCGAGCGCAAGAACTACCCAGATCAACAACGGCCCGCCCGCGATCCACCCCAGAAGAAGCGGCGTGGCGAGGAGACCGAAAAGGTTCATGACGAAGAAGACCCACTGACTCCTGGTCATCGTTGTTCCTCTCGTCCTGCGGCGGGCGACGGCTGGGTGTCACCTGGCGAGGAGGGCGGACGCAAGCCGACATCCTCCCCGAAGAGCTCCTTATCGATCCGGTCGAGGAGATAGGTGCGAACTGCGGCCTGGTCGGGCGCCGTCGAATCCCCCAGCGGCCGATCCACCCAACGGCCGAGGATCGCCCGCAGCGATGAAAGCAGATCAAAACGGTCACGCAGCGCGTCGACGAGCAAGTCCGGTAAAATCGTCGGCCCCCGCCCAACACCCTGCACCACGTCATCCAGCCAGAGATGGACCAGCCCGATCGTTTCCTTCGAGGGCGGCGCATCGGCCTCCAGCACAAGGA
>NZ_CDXDOS010000250.1:0-4900 GCF_978021245.1 Frankia sp. CoBUL1 | reverse complement strand
GCTGCTGTCGGCACGGGAGTTCCATCAGATCGCCGGGTGGGCCGGGCGGGCCGGCTACGACCCGGTCGGCAACGTCGTCGTGCAGGCCCCCGAGCATGTGATCGAAAACGAACGCGCGTTGGCGAAGGCCGGGGACGATCCGAAGAAGCGACGCAAGGTGGTCCGCAAGAAGCCCCCCGAGGGCAGCGTCGGGTACGGCCTGGCGACGTTCGAACGGCTCATCGCGGCCGAACCCGAGCCGTTGACCTCCCAGTTCACCGTGAACCACGCGATGCTGCTCAACGTGATCAACCGGCCGGGGGACGCGTTCGCGTCGATGCGCCACCTGCTCACCGACAACCATTCGGATCGCGCCACTCAGCGCCGGCTGATCCACCGGGCGATCGCGATCTACCGGGCGCTGCTGGCGGCCGGGGTGGTGGAGCGCCTCGACACCCCCGACGAGCTGGGCCGCGGCGTGCGGGTGACGGTGGACCTGCAGCTCGACTTCGCGCTCAATCAGCCGCTGTCCCCGTTCGCGCTGGCCGCGCTGGAGCTGCTCGACCCGGCCTCCCCCTCCTATGCGCTGGATGTGCTCTCGGTGCTGGAGGCGACCCTGGACAATCCCCGGCAGGTGCTGCACGCCCAGCTGTCGAAGGCGAAGGGGGAGGCGGTCGCGGCGATGAAGGCCGAGGGCGTCGACTACGACCGGCGGATGGAGCTGCTGGAGGAGGTCAGCTATCCCCAGCCGCTGGCGGAGCTGCTGGGCGCGGCGTTCGCCCTGTACCGGCGGGGGCATCCCTGGGTCGACGACTACGAGCTGGCGCCGAAGTCGGTGGCGCGGGAGCTCTACGAGCGGGCGATGACGTTCGCCGAGTACGTGGCGTTCTACGGGCTGGCCCGCTCGGAGGGGCTGCTGCTGCGCTACCTGGCCGACGCCTACAAGGCGCTGCGCCAGACGGTGCCCGAGGACGCCCGCACCGAGGAGGTCGTCGACCTGACCGAGTGGCTGGGGGAACTGGTCCGCCAGACCGACTCCAGCCTCCTCGACGAGTGGGAGCGGCTGAGCAACCCGGCCGGGGACGGCGCGGGCGCCACGGCGGGCACCACGGCGAGCGGTGGTGGCGTCGACGAGCGGCCACCGGCGGTCACGGGCAACATCCGGGCATTTCGGGTGTTGGTGCGCAACGCGCTGTTCCGCCGGGTCGAGCTTGCCGCGCTGCGCCGCTACGACACGCTTGGCGAGCTCGACGGCGGGTTCGACGCCAACGGGTGGCGGGCGGCGTTGGAGCCGTACTTCGCCGAGCATGGCGAGATCGGCACCGGTCCGGACGCGCGGGGGCCGGGTCTGCTCATCCTCGACGAGAAGCCGGGGACGCCGGGGACGTGGACGGCGCGACAGATCTTCGACGACCCGGCCGGGGACCATGACTGGGGCTTCAGCGCGGAGATCGACCTGACCGCCTCGGACGAGGCGGGAGTCGCGGTGGTCAGGGTCACCGCCATCGACCGATTCTGACGCCCGTAAAGGGACACGAATCCGCCCCCGCTAGGGTATTTGGTGAGGATCGTCCAATTACCAAGGGGCTGATTGCGGTGACGAGCGCGGACCGACACGACCCAGAGGTCGGGCAGTGGTGGAAGAGCCTTGCGGAGGAACGCAGCCCGGTCGACCTCAGGACCGACCAGCCGCACGCGGCCCGGATGTACGACTACTTCCTGGGCGGCAAGGACAACTTCCCCGTTGATCGGGAGGCGGCCGAGCAGGCACGGGCCGCCTTCCCGGGCGCCAGCATCGCCGCGGTGGAGAACCGGGCGTTCCTGCGCCGGGCGACCCGGTTCCTGGCCACCGAGGTCGGGATCCGCCAGTTCCTCGACATCGGCACCGGCATCCCCACGTCCCCGAACCTGCACGAGATCGCCCAGGGCATCGCCCCCGACGCCCGGATCGTCTACACCGACAACGACCCGATCGTGCTCGCCCACGCCCGGGCCCTGCTCGCCAGCACCCCCGAGGGCCGCACCGCCTACCTCGACGCGGATCTGCGCGACCCGGAGCGCATTCTGGCCGCCCCGGAACTGCGCGACACCCTCGACCTGACTCAGCCGGTCGCCCTGTCCATGATCGCGATCTTCCATTTCATCCCCGACGCGGATGACCCCTACGGCATCCTCGGCCGGCTGCTGGCGGCCCTGCCGTCGGGCAGTTATCTGGCGCTCACCCACGCCACCGCCGACGTCAACCCCGGCATGGAGCAGCTCTTCATCACGTACCGCTCCCGGGGCATCCCCGGGCAGCAGCGCACCCGGGCCGAAGTGGAACGGTTCTTCGCCGGCCTGGAGCTCATCGATCCCGGGGTGGAGATGGTCCATCGGTGGCGGCCGGAGGAGCCCGCCGCCGAGGGCGAGGGGCCGACCGATGCCGAGGTCAGTGTCTACGGCGGCGTCGCCCGCCTCGGGTAGCCATCTCGGGTAACCGCCGGCTCTCACCGGTTGTGCGGCCGCCAGCCGTTGCGGGCCCCGGGCCGGGGGCGGTGCGCTCACGCGGGCGGGTTCACCCGGGTGCGCCGGACGGCTCGAACGGGCCCGCCCGCACCCGCGCACCCTCCCGGCACCATGCCGAACCGGTCCGGGCGACGACCATGGACGGTATCGTCGGCACCGTGAGTATCGTCGGCACCGTGGGCACCGTACGGGTCTTCCTCCTGGACGATCATGAGATCGTCCGGCGTGGCATCCGCGAGATGCTCTCCGAGAACGGTGACATCGAGGTTGTCGGAGAGGCGTCCACCGCGGCGGAGGCACTGCGCCGGATCCCGGCGACGAGGCCGGACGTGGCCGTGCTCGACGCCCGCCTCGAAGACGGCAACGGTATCGACGTCTGCCGGGATCTGCGCTCGGCGCACCCCGAGATCGGCTGCCTGATCCTCACCTCCTACGACGACGATGACGCCCTGTTCGCCGCCATCATGGCCGGGGCCGCCGGCTACCTGCTCAAGCAGATCAGGGGCACGGACCTGGTCGGCGCCATCCGGACAATCGCCGCGGGCCGTTCCCTGCTCGACCCGGCCGTCACCCAGCGGGTCCTCACCCGGTTGCGGGAGGGCCCGGCCGAGGACCGCAAGCTTGCCACCCTCGGCGAGCGGGAACGCCAGATCCTCGTCCTCATCGCGGAGGGGCTGACCAACCGGCAGATCGCCGGGCGGATCCACCTGTCCGAGAAGACGGTGAAGAACTACGTCTCGGCCATCCTGGAGAAGCTGGAGCTGTCCAGCCGCACCCAGGCCGCCGTGTACGCCACCCGCATCGAGAAGTGACGGCGCCCGGAAACGCGCCTTGAAGCGTGACAGCGCCGCGCGGGGATGGTCGCGCCGGACCCGCCGGGCGACGTCAGTCGAGGTGGGCGAGGACCGTCTGCAGGGCCTCGGCGACCGGGACGGCGGTGCGTACCACCGTCGCCGACGGCCAGGGGTCGGCACGGGCCGCCATCGCCCGGTGGATGGCCATCGTCGCCTCCGACGGGTCGGTGCCCGCGGCGGCGCGGCGCCCGATCCGGGCGGCCGCCACCTCCGGTGCCGTCACGCAGTGCAGCTCCACCAGGTCGGCGCAGACGCTTGCGGCGAGCTCGGCGGCGGCCCGGCGGTGACGCGCGCTCGACCAGGATGCGTCCAGCACCACCCGTTCCCCGCGGGCGAGAGCCGCCTCGGCGCGGCGCAGCATCTCGGCGTACGTCGCGTCGGTGATCTCGGGGGCGTAGCGCCCGGTGCCGAACCGCGGGTCGCCGTCCGCGGGGTCGGAGGTCGCGGGGTCGGAGGTCGCGGCAGGCCCGCCCTCACGCAGGGGCATCCCGGTCAGCTCCTGGCGGATCACGTCGGAGCGCAGCAGCACCCAGCCGTCACCGACCCTGGCCAGCCGGCCGGCCAGGGTCGTCTTGCCCGTCCCGGGTAGCCCGCCGACCACGACGAGCTGGACCCGGCCGGCCCGCAGATGACGGTGGGCGACGGCCAGCAGCCGGCGGGCCTCCTCGGCCGCGTCGGGATCACCCTGCCCGCCCCGGATACAGGTCACCTTCGCCCGGACGAACGCCCGGTAGGCGACGTAGAGATGCTGCAACGACCGCGGGTGCACCTCGCCGCTGAACTCCCGGTAGGCGTCGAGGAACTCGGTGGCCTCCTCCGGCGCGCCGAGGCGTTCCAGATCCATCGCCAGGAACGCGACGTCGCCGAGGACGTCACCGAAGCGCAGCCGCGGGTCGAACTCGATGCAGTCGAGGATGCGGGGTCCGTCGCCGAGGCAGTAGATGTCGTCGGCGAGCAGGTCGCCGTGCCCGTCGCGGATCCACCCGGCGCGCACCCGATCGCCGAGCAGGGTCTCCCGGCCGGCCAGGTAGCGCAGCGCCAGTTCGCCGATCTCGTCGACCACCGCCGCGTCCAGCAGGGTGCCACGGTAGGGGGAGATGCCTTCCAGGCCCTCCCGCCACAGCCCCTCCAGGGTCGCCCGGTGCCCCGCCACCGCGATCTCCGGTGAGGTCTCGCACCGCTGGTGGAACACCGCCAGCGCCCGAGCGACCGTGCGCAGTGCCGGGCCGACCCGGCTGCGCCTGCGCACGAGGGTGGACAGCCGCCGGCTCGCCGGCATCCGCCGCATCACGACCAGGTGGTCGATCACCTCACCGGTGTCGTCGAGGAGATCGGCGACCCCCAGGTAGACGTCGGGGGCCAGCCGGCGGTTGAGCGCGACCTCCGACCGGCAGACCGACTCCCGGGTGCGGCGGTCGGTGAAGTCGAGGAAGCCCAGGTTCACCGGCTTCTTGCGCTTGTACACGCGATCGGCGGCCAGGTGCAGCGTGGCGCTG
This sequence comes from Frankia sp. CoBUL1, assembly GCF_978021245.1. NCBI lineage: Bacteria > Bacillati > Actinomycetota > Actinomycetes > Frankiales > Frankiaceae > Frankia > Frankia sp. CoBUL1. The sequence goes on along the minus strand of NZ_CDXDOS010000250.1, from coordinate 66 downwards.
TGCGTCTCGTAGGTCTCGAACGTCTCCAGCTCGGACAGGTACAGGGCGCGCAGCCGGGGCTGGGCT
>NZ_CDXDOS010000249.1:0-4901 GCF_978021245.1 Frankia sp. CoBUL1 | reverse complement strand
TAGCCTGCCGGTGTCGGGCGGGCCGGTGCCGGTTCGGCCCGGACGGGTCCGCGCCGAACCGGTGATGGGCACCGTCGTCAGCATCGACGTCCGCACCCCGCTCGCCTCAGCGGATCTGGCGGCGGCGATCGAGGCGGCGGCCGCGGTCCTGCACCGGGCGGACGAGGATTTCAGTACGTTCCTGCCCGGGTCCTGGGTCTCTCGAATCCGGCGCGGCGAGGTCGACCTCGCCGCCTGTCCCGACCACGTCCGCGAGGTCTACCGGGTGGCCCGCGCCTGCCGGGAGCGGACCGGCGGCAGGTTCGACCCGGCGTGGCGGGGCGACGGCACGCTGGACCCCACCGGTCTGGTCAAGGGCTGGGCTGCCGAGGCGGCCTCCCGGGTGCTGACTGACGCCGGAGCCGCGGACCACTGCGTCAATGCGGCGGGGGACCTGCGGGCCAGGGGTGTCGCATCGGCGCCGGGGCGACCCTGGCGGGTGGGGGTGTCGGATCCCTTCGACCGGAGCCGGCTCGTCGCGGTGGTCGAGGGCACCGAGCTGGCCGTCGCCACCTCGGGGGTGTTGGAGCGGGGCGCGCACGTGATCGACCCGCGCACCGGCATCCCGGCGACCGAGCTCGTCGCGGTCACCTTCGTTGGACCGGACCTCACCCTGGCGGACGCCTACGCCACGGCCGTCCTCGCCGCCGGCCGGGACGCGTGGACCCTGCTTGCCGATCTTGCTCGGGAGGGATGGGCCTGGCTGATCGTCGATGCCGTCGGTCGGCTGGACCATTCGGGGGGATTCCCCGGCCAGGTGGCCGCCGCCGCGTCCGCACTCCCCGCATCACTCCCCGCATCACTCCCCGCATCACTCCCCGCATCACTCCCCGCATCGGACGGCTACCGTTCCGCGTCCGCCGGATCCCGATGACCGGTCTTCCCGGCGAGCAGGACGAGACTGGGTGGGTGGACCGTCCGATCAGGGTCCTCGTCGTCGACGACGAGGAGGCGATCACCGACCTTGTGACCATGGCACTGCGCTACGAGGGCTTCGACGTACGCGCCGCGCACTCCGGGCAGGCGGCGTTGACACAGGCCGCCCTGTCCCCGCCGGACCTGCTCGTGCTGGACGTCATGCTCCCCGACATCGACGGGTTCGCGGTCTGCGAGCGGCTGCGGCGATCGGGGCAGGGCGTGCCCACCCTGTTCCTGACGGCCCGGGACGCCACCGAGGACAAGGTGCACGGGCTGACCCTCGGCGGGGACGACTACGTGACGAAACCGTTCGCGGTCAGCGAGCTGATCGCCCGGGTCCGGGCAATCCTGCGCCGGGCCGGGGCCGCCGACGGCGCGCCCACGCCGCTGCGTTTCGCCGATCTCGAGCTCGACCCGGAGACCCGCGAGGTGCGGCGCGCCGGGCGGCACGTCGACCTCACCGCCACCGAGTATCGCCTGCTGCACTACCTGCTCGCGAACGCCCGCAAGGTGCTCACCCGGGCCCAACTCCTCGACCACGTCTGGGGACATGACTTCGGCGGTGACGCGCGGGTCCTGGAGACCTACGTCAGCTATCTGCGGCGCAAGATCGACGACGTGCCACCCCCGCTGATCCACACGGTGCGCGGCGTCGGCTACGTGCTGCGCCTGCCGCGTTGAGCCGACCGGTCCTGTCCCTGCGGGCCCGGCTGCTGCTGGCCCTGCTGGCCCTGGTGGGCCTGCTGGCCGTCGGGATGGCTCTCGGCGCCGTCGGCACGCGAGGGGCTCTGGGGGCCTACCTGCGTGGCCGGCTGGACCAGCAGGTCCGGGACGCCCATCCGCTGATGGAGCAGTTGCTCCTGCGGGCCGGCGGGGACGGGGACGGGGATGACCACTACCCAGGTTTCGGCACCACGTTCCTGGTGGGCACCTATGGCGCGTTGTACGACGGCGCCGGCCGCCGGCTCGCCGAGGCCAGCCCCGGCCCGGGTGGCCCGGGTGGCCCGGCGGTGCCGACGCAGCGTCCGGCGGTGTCGGCACGCCTGCTCGCCACCGCCTGGCTGCATCCGGACCTCGCGACCGTCCCGCTGTGCACGGTGGGCGCCGAGGACCATGGCGGCCGGTTCAGGATGCTCGCGGAGCGCTTCGACAACGGATATGTGCTGATCGTCGCCGTGCCCTTCGCGGAGGTGAACGCCACCCTTGACCGGGTCACCAGGATCGAGGCCGTGGCGACCTCGGTGGTCACGGCGGCGCTGGCCGTGCTGGCGTACGTCATCATCCGGCTTGGGCTGCGTCCCCTGACCCGGATCGAGCAGACCGCGGACCGGCGACCTGACCAGGCGGGTCGCCGACGCGGACCGCCGGACCGAGGTGGGTCGGCTCGGGCTCGCCTTCAACGCGATGCTCACCCGGATCGAGGCGGCGTTCCGGGCGCGTGAGGTCTCCGAAGGGCGTCTGCGCCGCTTCGTCGGGGACGCGAGCCACGAGCTGCGGACCCCGTTGACGTCGATCCGCGGGTACGCCGAGATGTTCCACCGCGGCGCCGCGGAGCGGCCCGAGGACCTGGCGATGCTCATGCGCCGCATCGAGGAGGAGTCCGCGCGCATGAGCGAGCTGGTGGATGACCTGCTGCTGCTTGCCCGGCTGGACCAGCGGCCGGTGCTGGAGCGCCAGCCGGTCGACGTCGCGGCGATGGTCCGTGACATCGTCACCGACGCCCGTGTGGTGAGCCTGGGACGGACGATCGAGATCGACGTGCCGCCGATCCTCGAGGTGCTCGGCGATGAGGGCCGGCTGCGGCAGGCCGTCGGCAACCTCGTCCGCAACGCCGTCGTCCACACCCCGCCCGACGCCGGGATCTCCGTCTCCGTGGGCCCCCTCGAAGCCGGCTCCCCGGGGCCGCCGGGCGATGGTCCCACCGACGGGATCGTGGTCTCGGTGGTCGACCACGGTCCGGGCGTCCCCGAGGATGCCGTGGCCCACCTCTTCGAACGCTTCTTCCGGGCCGATGCCGGGCGGTCCCGGGACGCCGGCGGGACCGGTCTGGGCCTGTCCATCGTCGACGCCGTCGCCACCGCGCACGGCGGGCGGGTCGAGTACCGGCTGACCCCGGGCGGCGGGGCGACGTTCCGCCTCGTCCTGCCCGGTCCGTCGTAGCCCGACTGACCTGTTCACCTTCGCCGGAAACGGGCCCGGAGACGTGGCGGGCGCGCGCCAGGCGGCGAAGGGGGCGGAGTTCTGGTTCATCACCTCGGTCGTGCTGGCCGGCGCCCTGGGCCCGCGGCGATCCTGATCAGATAGCTCTGGTAAGATGGCCGCCACCACAGGTGATCGTTTTGAGGGGGTGAGACCCATTTCCGCTGTGTCAGGGTGGGTGCTCTCCTCCCGCGGTCGCGCGGTTCGTTCGAGGTAGGCGATCGGGAGGGTGCCCTTCGGCATCCCGAAAGGCTTCCCGTGTCGACATCCGGCCCCTCTCCTTCCTTTCTCTCCCCTTCTCGTCCGTCCTTTCCCTCCTCTTCTCGTCCGTCTTCCTCACCGTTTTCGTCCCTGCCGCGGTCCGTCGTCGTCACGTGGCTGTGGGCCGCCGGCTGCGTCTTCGCGGAGGACGAGGCACGGCTGCTCGTCAATGCGGCCCGGACCCCGGGCGAACTCGCCGCGATGGTGCAGCGGCGCGTCGCCGGTCTGCCCCTGGAACACGTGCTCGGCTGGGCGGAGTTCCACGGCCTGCGGATAGCTGTGGACCCCGGGGTCTTCGTGCCTCGCCGCCGCACGGAGTTCCTCGTCGATCAGGCGGTCGAACGGGTTGCCGGCCGGTCCCGGCCGGTCACTGTCGTCGATCTGTGCTGTGGCTCGGGGGCGATGGGGGTCGCGCTGGTGGCGGCCCTGCCCGGGATCGAAGTACACGCCGCCGACATCGAACCGGCCGCGGTTCGGTGCGCCCGCCGCAACCTCGCCTCCGCCGGTGGCCGGGTCTACGAGGGTGATCTTTACGAGCCGCTGCCAGCCGTCCTACGGGGCCATGTGGACCTGCTGGCCGCGAATGCCCCCTATGTACCCACCGGCGCGATTGAGCTGATGCCGCCGGAGGCTCGCGAGCACGAGCCGCGGGTGGCGCTCGACGGCGGGGCGGACGGGCTCGATGTTCTGCGGCGGGTGGCCGCCGAGGCGCCGCGGTGGCTGGCCCCGGGCGGTCACCTGCTGGTCGAGACCGGCGAGCGGCAGGCGGCATCGATCGTCGAAGCCAGCGCCCAGGCCGGCCTGATCCCCACGGTCGCCAGTTCCGCCGACCTGAACGCCACCGTCGTCATCGCGACCAGGCCGGCCGCGGCTCCCGTGTCCGCGGTGGGCGCGGCAGCTGGACAGCTGCCGCCAGTCGGGTAGGCCCAGCCCTTATCCGCGGCTGCCCGCGGAAAGGCCGCGGGCAGCCGGATGCGGATGGACCGAAGCCGTCCTCGGTGAATCCCCGGGACCTGCTCGTCAGCCAACAGGAGATGTTTCAGGGCAGGACGTCGTAGGTGTAGGTGTCGGTCATGTCGAGCACGCTGCGGGGGGTCGCCGGCGTGCTCGGCGTGCTCGACGGGGCGAACGGGGAGACCAGCGGGTCGTCGATCCGATGGCCGAGGAGGCTTGCCGGGGCGGTCATGTCCGGCTGGTACACGCGGCCGTGACGCCGCATCCAACCCTCCCAGACACGGTCGACGTTGCAGTGGTGCACGAAGAAGACCGGGTCGTTGGGGGACGACGCCAGCGACATGTCCCTGCCCCCGCCGACCCAGCGGTGGACCTGGTTGTGCAGTCCGGTGCCGATGAAGCCTTCGAGACGGTTGCGGAACCCCCGCGAACTCACGTTGAAGGGAGCCTCGTCGTAGCTCGCGAGTGTCGGATCGGCGACGGTATCGAAGGCTGCGGTGATATCGGCGTTGCTCGGCAGGATCGACGAT
>NZ_CDXDOS010000248.1:0-4911 GCF_978021245.1 Frankia sp. CoBUL1 | reverse complement strand
GACAGGTAGGGGTTGGTGGCGGTAGCACCGGCGTTGTTGCCCATGACGGCATTGCCCATGACGGCATTGCCAATAACGGCATTGTCGACGACCAACAGCCACCGGCGATGAGGTCGACCGGTGCGCAACGCCTCGGCCGCCGCGGCAGCCGCTGCCTCGTCCCCCTCCACGCGGGCGAGTCCCAGCTGGGCCGCGAGGGCGGCGAGGCCGGCGACGACCTCCGTCATCTTGTCGCCGCGGATCCACCAGACCAGGTCGTAGGCGTGGCTGTACCGGTAGGCGAACTCCACGACGAGCTCCGTCTTGCCGACCCCGCCCAGGCCATGCACCACCTGGGCCCGCACCCCCGGCACAGGGGAACCGGGGCCGGGCACGGCCCGGTCGAAGCCCGTCAGTCGCGCGCGCAGCTCGGCGAGTTCGGATGCACGCCCGACAAAGCGGGGGTTGCGCACCAGTTCCGGCGGCAGCCCCCACACGAGCGGGGGCCGACCCGGATACCGCGCTGCCCGTTCGGACTCGTCCGCCGCCGCGGGCACGTCACGGGTGTCGCGGGTGGGGAGCGGCGTGGGATTGACCGACCGCACCTGCCCTGTCACGGCGGCGCGTATCCCGTCCAGCAGCCGGGCGCGAGCGGCTGCGGCGGCGCCCGGCCCGGCCAGGTCGGTCAGGTCGATCCAGGTGAGGCTGCCGAGCAGGCCGAGCAGGCCGAGCGTGCCGGGCTCGCACGGCTCGACCTGCACCGGAATCAGCCGGCGTCCCCGCCCGCCCATGTCCGCCGCCCAGATCGCCTGCCACTGCGCCGCCGCGCCGACCGAGGCGAGATAGGCCGGGGTCAGCACCGCCAGGAGCCGGCCCGCGGTGGTCAGTCCCGCCTGGACGAGCGCAGGCCAGTTCGACCCGGGGACGAAGTCCCATGCCTCGAGCAGCACGCGGCGGCCGGCGCTCTCCAGGGTGTCCGCGATCCACTCCGCCCACGCCTGGTCGACGCCGGCGTAGGAGACGAAGAAGTCCACCGTCTTCCCGGCGTCGTGGGTGGTATCCGTGCCAGCCGGGTTCATCGGCTGGCCACCCGGACGCCCCGCCAGTCGAGAGGTGAAGGCCGGGATCAGGCGTTGGGCGGCAGGTCGGTGCCGGCACCACGCTGACGTAGCGCGACCCGCTCCAGGCCCGCGCCCACGGCCACAGCCGCCTCGGCGTCGGTGTCGGTGTCGAGGCCTTCCACCGTGAATCCCGCCTCGGCGATCATCTTCAGGTCCTGGTGGCCCTCCTGACCCTCACTGGTCAGGTAGTCACCGAGGAAGATGGAGTTCACCACCGAGAGGGCGAGGGGCTGCATCGAGCCGAGATGAATCTCCCGGCCGCCCGAGAGCCGCACCTCGGCCGTGGGGTTGACGAACCGGACCATGGCGAGAATGCGCAGGCACTGCCGGGGGTTGAGATTCCACTCCGCCCCCAGGGGCGTGCCCTCGAATGGCATGAGGAAGTTGACCGGGATGGAGTCCGGGGCGAGCTCGCGCAGCGCGAAGGCGACGTCGACGAGGTCCTCGTCGCTCTCCCCCATGCCGGCGATGATACCCGAGCAGGGTGAGAGGCCGGCGTGCCTGGCTTCCTGCACCGTGTCGACCCGGTCGTTGTAGGTGTGCGTCGTGCAGATGTCTGCGTACTTCTCACCGGCCGTGTTCAGGTTGTGGTTGTAGGCGTCCGCACCGGCCGCCCGCAGCTGTGCGGCCTGCCCGTCGGACAGCAGGCCGAGGCACGCGCACACCTCCACGTCCGGATGCGCGGTCTTGATCGCGCCGATCGTGTCCGCCACGCGGTCGACGTCCCGGTCCGTCGGCCCGCGGCCGCTCGCGACCAGGCACACCCGGCGGGCACCGCCCGAGATGCCGGCGCCGGCCGTCGCGGCGGCCTCCTCGGGCTTGAGCCAGGTGTACTTCAGGATTCCCGTGTTCGAACCGAGCCGCTGCGAGCAATAGGAACAGTCCTCCGGACAGAGTCCGCTCTTGAGGTTCACCAGAAAGTTCAGCTTGACACGCCTGCCGAAGTACCTCCGCCGGAGCCGGTAGGCGGCGGCGACAACGTCCAAGAGATCGTCGTCGTCACTGCGCAGGACGGCCAGGGCCTCGTCCCGGGTCGGAGCCTGACCACTCACCCCCTTGCTGACAAGGCTGTTCAGAGTGGCTGACAGGTCCATGTCCGTCATCCTCGATCCTCTGCTGGCACGGCGGGCACTGGCGGGCGGCGGAAACCTGCGGGTGATCGTCCTTCCGCCGCGTCCACACTCTCATCGTTGCCTTGATCGGAACCAGCGATCGCCCACGCCGGGGCGGGGGTACGGCCGGGGTTGCCCGGACGTGGACGTGGCCAACCGGCGCCGGCGGGCAGGAAGGGGAGGATGGGTATGTGGCGACTGGATCCCGGGTGGAGGAGAACGACGCGTGCGTGTCGGGCGACAGCGTCGCCGGCGCCCACCCCACACCGACCGAACCAGCGACTGGACCTTCGAGTGGAAACTGGACCTTCGACCGGAAAGTGAGGCCCACCAGTGAGCCCGCAAGGATCCGACTCCGACGTCGTGACGGTGCCGCGTGACGCGGCGTCACCACAGACGGTGTCGCGTGACACCGCGTCGGTCCCGCCCGCCGACGAGGTCGTGCTCCTCGACGCCGAACGCCGCCCCTGCGGGACGGCGCCGCGGATCGCCGTGCACGGCCTCGACACCCCCCTGCACCTGGCGTTCTCGTCCTACCTTTTCGACCCGTCCGGCAGGCTGCTCGTCACCCGCCGGGCGCTCGACAAGCGGACCTGGCCGGGGGTGTGGACGAACAGCTGCTGTGGGCATCCCCGCCCAGGCGAGGATCTGGCGCGGGCCGTCGAGCGCCGGGTAGGCCAGGAACTCCGCCTGGAGTTGACCGACCTGCACTGCGCGCTGCCGGACTTCGCCTACCGCGCCACCGCCGCCGACGGTCTCGTGGAGAACGAGGTCTGCCCGGTCTACGTGGCGCGGGCGCTCGGGGACCCGGATCCGGACCCGGCCGAGCTGGTCGAGTGGCGCTGGGTCGAGTGGGACGACTACCGCCGGGTGGCCGCCGCCGCGCCCTGGGCGCTAAGCCCCTGGTCGGTCGACCAGATGGCGGCGTTCAGCGCGGCGGCCCATCCGCTGACCGCCGCGCTCTCCCTCGTCTCCGGCGGAACCCACGCCTGAGCCGGCCATCCGGCGAGCCGACCCTCCGTCCTGTTCCGGAGGGCATCCTGTTCCGGAGGGGTTGCCGTGCCGGCGCTGACGCCCGGGGCCACCGAACCGCGGATGGTCCCGGACGCCGCGCGACCGTCCGCCGCCGGCCCCGACCCGGGGGTCCGTGGCGACGACGACACCGCGACGCGGGTGGCAGGAGCACGGCGTCAGTCCACGGCACCCCTCCGCGTCACGGCATCCCGGACATGGTCGATGACCGAGGCGATCGGACCTACCGTCCACTGCTTGGCGGTCGAACCGGCAGCTGACGGGTGCGGATGGGTGGGAGCGAACTTCTCCGCCGTCCGAAGCCGACGGCCCATGCTTTCCAGCTGCCTGGCGTCGCGGGCCGCGTGCACCCGGGGGAACTCCTCGTTTTCCTCATGCTCGGCATGGTCGACAACGGCCCGTTCGAAGTCCGCCAGCTTCGCATCGAACTCGGCGCTACCGACATCCATCTTCTCCAGCGCCAGCAGCACGCGGGTGGCCTCGTCCTCCTCGTGGTTGCGCGCCTCGGCCACCCGGCTGTCGATCTTCTTCGTAACCGGCCGCACGACCATCTCCTCGGCGGTCTCGTGCGCGGCGAGCAACGCCCGCAGCTCGTCGAACGCCCGGCGCTTGTGCTCGCCCGTCGCCGACTTCACGTCCGCGAACAGCTCGCGGATGCGGGCGTGCTGTTCGAGCAGGACTCCCACGACGTCGTCGTGGGAGAACTGCGCCGCTCGGCCGCCGTCGAACCCAGCGTCATTGATCGGCATGATGTCCTCCTCATCACGGTCCGCCCATCGAGACCTCGATGTCGGCGTGCCCCGAGAGGGCACTCGAAATCGCGCGGCATCGAGGACGCCCGACCGGCGGGGCCCAACCGACACGTTGGGCTCGTCAACCTGCCCCGGCCGGATCGGGGTACCGAGAGTGCCCCGATCCGGCCGGGGCAGCTCGCCGCCTACCGACGTCCCCAATTGGGGCCAGTACGAAGTAGCCACCTGAACGGCCCCATGAGTAGCTCATAATTCCTAGTAACCCGTCGGCGCGATGACGGTGAGTTGATGCCTGGGAGCACCTGCGCCGTCCGGTCACGCCGCACCGGTCACGCCGACCGGCGCGTACGACGGAATAACGCCGATACCCTCCCAAAGACACGTATAGTGATAATTCCTGGCGTCCAGGCTTGAGCCGAAGCTTGAACCGAAGGCGACCGGCCGAGGCATGCCCCTCGCATCGCGGGATTCGGCCGGCGCCGTTGCCGGGAGGCAATGGCTCCCTCGGTCGGCAGGACCGGCTCGATACGATGCGCCTCGGGTCGATCATCCGACCAGCCGTGCCGGGCGGACGGATACCCCTTTTCGGCCATAGCCACAGGTCCCGCAATGGCCACAGGTCCCGCAATCTCCAGGCCTTTGGCCCCGCCGGGGCCGCCGGGGCCGCCGGGCCGCCGGGCCGCCGCATCCGGCGGATGATCGGACCAGGCCGCGGTTGCGGGCCCGGGACGGGCACTCGGGCCGAGGCCCTGACCAGGAGAAGCGGTCAGCGTCTACGGCGTGTCGTGAGAAGTCCGCAACCGGTCCGGATCTGCCGCGGACGGGCCGGCGCGGCAGGTCTGGACCGGGTGGGACGCCACGCGCCGTCTCCGTCCCCGTCGCCGTGACGTTTCCGGCCCACCGCAGGGGGTGAAG
>NZ_CDXDOS010000247.1:0-4924 GCF_978021245.1 Frankia sp. CoBUL1 | reverse complement strand
GCCCTGTGTGGATGGTGCCTGCCCGTGCCGTTAGGGTGCTCGTCAGTGGCATCCGAGTGGCATCATCCGAGTGGCATCATCCGAGTGGCATCATCCGAGTGGCATCATCCGAGTGGCAAGGGGATGGAGGAGCGGTGACGGAAACACGGGACCCGGCGTGGGTAGCGACTACGGGGGACCGGGAGCCGGTGAACCTGCGGATGGATCTTCCTCATACGGCCCGGATGTATGACTACTACCTGGGCGGGAAGGACAACTTCCCGGCCGACCGGGAGGCCGCCGAGCAGGTCATCGCAGCGTTCCCCAATGCCCGCGTCACGGCCCGGGAGAACCGGGCGTTCATGACACGGGCGACCCGGTTCCTGGCCGGAGAGGTCGGGATCCGCCAGTTCCTCGACATCGGTACCGGCATCCCCACCAGCCCGAACCTGCACGAGATCGCCCAGGGCCTCGCCCCCGACACCCGGGTGGTTTACGTGGACAACGACCCGATCGTGCTCACCCACGCCCGCGCGTTGCTGACCAGCACCCCGCAGGGGCGCACCGCCTACCTCGACGCCGACCTGCGCGACCCTGACGGGATCCTCGCTGCCCCGCAGCTACACAGCACCCTTGACCTCACTCGGCCGATCGCCCTGTCCGTCGTCGCGATCTTCCATTTCATCCCCGACGCGGATGATCCCTACGGGATCGTGCGTCGGCTCCTCGACGCGTTGCCGTCGGGTAGCTACCTTGTCCTCACCCACGGCACCGGAGATTATGATCCGGACGCGGAACGGGCGGCGGAAGCCTACCGGCAGAAGGGGATTTCGGTGCAGCCCCGCAGCCGATCCGAAGTCGAACGTTTCTTCGACGGGTTGGAGCTGGTCGACCCCGGGGTTCAGGCCGTTCACCGCTGGCGGGCCGACGGCAGCGCCGTCGAGGAGCTGACCGAAGCGCGGGTCAGCATCTACGGCGGTGTTGCCCGCAAGCCGTAACACGCCATCCGGCAAGCAGAGCACTGATGCCCGGTGGCCTCGCCCAACCGGTCACAGCGCGGCGGTGGGACTGAGCCGGATCGCGGACAGCCTTTATGGTCCGCGTCGACGCCCATACAGTGAGCGCCTGATCAAACGTGTGCCCGGCTGGAGCGATCCCGCCTACGGCTACGCAGATCGTCCTGTTCCGCGCGCACCCACCACGCCATCACGGCCGTCCGCCCGTGCCCGAGGAGTGAGAGGAGCAGAAGGCACGCCGCAGCGACCGGTCAACTGTCCCGGTCCCTGATCAGTCGTTGCCGCCTGTCGTGCGGCGGGTGCTGAGCAGGCGCTCTTCCAGCCAGGCCCATCCTTCGGGGCGACGGTGCCAGCGGTGCCAGTCCCACAGCACCCCGTGCACCCGCGGGCCCTGTTTGATGACCGCCAACACCGCGACGCGGGTGCCTTCGGAGACAACCATCTCGGGGAACTCGCGAACCGCGCCGTCGGCGGTCCGGAACGATATGCCGCCGCTGCCGAACGGACCGGCGACCATGTCAGCCAGCTCCCCGACCGCTCCTTCGACGCGCGGGATCTCGACGGTCGCCGCCCCTCGATGGGGAACGTCACCGATCGCGACTAGCTCCCCCGTGTCGTGGAACCATTCCAGGTGCGCGACCCTCGACGCGGGGGCAGCAGCGACCGGGTCGGGCACCTGCCAGTTACCGAAATTGGTGATGAAACTGGTCGGGCGCCGCTCGTCGGCAGCGAGGAAGTCGTTGATCCCCCAGATCTCGACGTCCGCGCCTGCGACGGGCAGATGGGAAAGTGGTCCCCCACCGGTATTCGCGGTCACCCTGCCTCCTCACGGCGCCGTTGCTCGATCCTCAGTTTGCCAGTTGCCAAAGCACGTTCCGCGCCGGCCCCCTGCCGCGATGCGTTCCGGCCGGGTCGCGAGTCTGTTCTGGCGACCGTCGTAGGACGTCGTACGGCCCGAGACGCCACGGAGGACACCATCTTCGCCCGCTTCGACCAGGTGTCCGATGATGCCGCTGAGTGCCGGTTCTGCGCCGAGGTGTAGAAATGCGCTGTCTGCCCAGGACAGTCCCGGGGCGTACTCCTCGGCCGTGAAGGCGGTGGCGCGGCTGCCCCGGGCTCGGAATCGGGGGGTTATGCCGGACTCATCCGCTCTTGATGTCCTGATCGGGCTCGCGTTGCTCTTTGCCACGTTCAGCCTCGCAGTCTCCCGGATCAACGAGGCCGTGCTCGCTCTGTTCCGCTACCGGGGGCGCCAGCTGGAGGCCGAGCTGCGACGGCTGCTCGGCGGTGACCGGCCCGCCGAACCGTCCGATCCGGGGGCGGACCCGCCCGCGGATCGGACGGACCTCGTCGCCGAACTGTTAGACGGGCCGCTTCGGGCCATGCGTGCCACTGGCCGCGACACCTCCCTGCCGGCCATGGCCGACCATCCGCCGGTTTCCGGGACCTGGGCCTCGGTGCGCCGCGCACACACTGCGGTTGCCGTCCTACCTGCCGTCCACCGCCTTCGCTCAGGCGCTGCTGGACCGGGTCGACCCGCCCGCCCGGGCCATGCTGTCCCAGCTCCGCCCGGACACCCTGCCTGACCACGTCCCCGACGAGGCCAGGGCCGCGTACCGGCGGGCCTACGACGGTGCCCGGCATGCCCTCGGGGAGAGGTCCGCCCGGGCCCTGTACGACGCGATGCCTGTGGATCACCCCACCGGGCGGGTCGTGGCCGCCGCGCTCGTCGCCGCCACCAGGGCCGGAGCCGTGGGAACGATGGAGGACGGGCTCGCCGCGACGCCCCCCTCCCCGGCGAAGACCGCGATGACCACAGCGATAGTCCAGGCCGGCGGGGACCGCGAGAAGGTCGTCATCGAGCTGGCCCGGTGGTACGACGACGCGATGGATCGCCTGTCCGGGTGGTACAAGCGGCGCATCGCCGTCTTCCTGCTCGGCTACGCGGTCCTGCTGTCCGTCCTGTTCAACCTCGACGCGATCGGGCTCGCGCGGGCGTTCTGGCAGGACGGCACCGTGCGGCAGGCGGCCGTGACCGCGGCCCAGGCCGAGGTGGGCTCATCCGGCGAGGCGGACGGGAGCTCCGCCGGGAGTTCCGCGGGGGATCCCGCCTCCGGCACCCGCCTCACCTCCGACCAGCCCATGGTGGGGGACGCCACGGAACAGGTGATCAAGACGGTGCGCGATGCCTCGGGGCTCGCCTTCCCGATCGGCTGGGTCCACAACTCCGCGGGCCGCGACGACCCACGGGAGGTTCCCGACTCCGTTGAGGGGTGGCTCCTGAAAATCGCCGGCATCGCGATCGCCTGCTTCGCGCTCACCGCCGGCGCCCCCTTCTGGTTTGACCTGCTCGGCAGACTGGTGAACATGCGCGCCACCGGCCCCAAACCCCGGGCCGCCAACGGATAGATCAGGGCCCTTCCGTCGGCTGGCCGGCTGGCGCCGGCACCGGCACCGGGTGGATGCCGAGCTGGTCGAGACGTCGCACCAGCGCGTCCAGGGTCGGCCGAGGATGCCGGTAGAACTCCGAGCCGCGGATCCGGAAGAACGTCCAGCCGAGCCGTTCCAGGATCCGCTGGCGGCGCAGATCCGCCTCCCACTGGTCGGGCCCGTGGAAACGGTCACCGTCGCATTCGACCGCGAGGCGGGGGCCGCGGCGCCCCACACCCCCGGCGGTGGCTCCTTCGGTGACGGCTTGCTCGGCGCTGGCTCGCGCGGTGGCGACCCCCTCGACGACCAGGTCGATCCGGTAACGCCCAACCGGATGCTGGGGGCGCACCCGGTAGCCGCGGGCGAGGAGCTCGCGCAGGACGGCCCGTTCGAACTCGCTCTCGCAGCGATCGGCCAGATCCGCGTCGAGCCGTCCGGTCTGCCCGGCGTACATGTACTCGATCAGCTGGCGCCGCATATCGTCGTCGCGCAGCGTGGCCGGGTCGACGCTGTGGAACACCCACATCTGGTTGCGTGCGCGGCTCGCGGCCACGTTGACTCGTTGCTGGTCGCGGCGGCGGGTGGCGGCCGAGCGGTTGTCGTCCGCGACGACGGAGATGAAGATGACGTCCCGTTCGTCGCCCTGGAACTGGTACGGGTCGCCGACCCGCAGGTCGCGGCGGGAGAACTCGCGCTCCCCGAGTCGTTCGACCAGGGTGTGTTCGATGAGGCGGGGCTGGCCGGCGCCGAGCAGGGTGACCACGCCCATGCTCATCCCGTCGTAGGCCGGGTCGGCGCAGCAGGCGAGGACCCGCTCGACAAGGGCCTGCGCCTCCGCTGGGTTCGCGTCGCCGAAGCGGGTCTGCGACCGGGCGCCCCCGGGGACCCGGACGGGTCGCAGCGGCGCGCCGAGGGCGAGCTCCGGATCCTCCCGCAACGGCAGGATCTGCTGGTCGTAGAAGCGGTTGGAGAAGCCGATGATGTCGGGCAGGCAGCGGAAGTGCTCCTTGAGCACGATGGTGCGCGGGAAGACCCGGGCCGCGGTGTCGTAGAGACTCGCCTCCACGTCGAGCAGCGAACGCTGGGCGACGTCGGGCAGGTGCGCGTCGATCAGGGCATGCACCTTGGCCCGTTCGATGCCGACGGCCTCCGGGCTCGTCTGGGCGTCGTCGCCGACGACGACGGCCTTGCGGCCCAGGCTCAGCACGCCAAGGGCCAGTAGGTCGCACTGGCTGGACTCGTCCACGATGACCACGTCGAACAGGTCGTCGGCGCCCGGGTCGAAGCTCTCCATCACCCGGTGCGTCGGCATGATCCACACCGGCACGGCGCCCATCGCAGCCCGCATGTGGGCCCGGGCCTCGGCACGCCACCGCGGGGCGTACTTCCCGGTGCCCTTCCCGATCCGGTCGAGTGCCTGTACCCAGCCGGTCAGCGCCCGGCGCTGGGAGTCGCCGAGCCGGATCGCCAGGCCCAGCCGGGCGCTGACCGGCTGGGTA
>NZ_CDXDOS010000246.1:0-4939 GCF_978021245.1 Frankia sp. CoBUL1 | reverse complement strand
TGGTCGGGTTGGAATGGGATGCCGCCCGCCTTCCGCGCCTGCGCCGGGTCGGGGTCGTCGGCACGGGCCTGATCGGGACCAGCATCGGTCTCGCGCTGTCGGCAAGGGGCGTCGAAGTCCTGCTCCGCGACGTGGACGAGGCACAGGTCGCGCTTGCCGAGAAGATGGGGGCCGGGCGGCCGTGGGCGGGGGAGCGGGTCGATCATGCGGTCGTCGCCACCCCACTGCCGAGTGTCGCGGTCCAGGTACGCGCCCTGGCCCGCTCCGGCCTCGCGGACACGATCAGCGACGCCGGCAGCGTCAAGGTCCGACCGTTGGTCGAGGGAGTCCAGCTCGGCTGCGACCTCACGACGTGGTGCCCGGCCCACCCCATCGCCGGCCGGGAACGGCACGGGGCCGTCTCCGCCCGGGCGGACCTGTTCGCCGAGCGGGTCTGGGCGGTCTGTCCCGTCCTGCACACCGGGTCGGCCGCGGTGCACGCCACGGTGGCGCTGGCGTTCGCCTGCGGGGCCACGCCGGTGCGGACCACCCCGCAGCGTCACGACGCGGCGATGGCGTCGGTCTCCCACGTGCCCCAGATCGTCGCGAGCGCGCTCGCGGGGGCGCTCGTCGGGCTGCCGGAACGGGACGTGCCCTTCGTCGGGCAGGGGTTCCGCGACACCACCCGGCTCGCCGACAGCGACGCCGAGCTGTGGTCGGGGATCATCGAGGGTAACCGCGGCCCGATCGCCGAGCGGGTGCGTTCCCTCGGCGCCCAGCTCACCGCGCTCGCCGACGTCCTCGACACCGGTTCCGGTGACGAGGTCACCGCCGCGGTCTCCCGGCTCATGCGGGGCGGCCAGGCCGGCCGTGCGCTGCTTCCGCGCAAGCCCGGCGCCCCGGCGCAGTCCTGGGGCTGGGTGGGGGTCGTGCTCGACGACCGACCCGGCCAGCTCGCCGCGCTCGTCGGCTTCATCAGCCAGTGGCAGATCAACATTGAGGATGTCGGGCCCTTCGAGCACAGCCTTGACGCACCCGCCGGCATCGTCGAGCTCGCGGTGGATCCGACGGCCGCGGACGAGCTCGTCGACCGGTTGACGCTCAACGGCTGGACGGCATACCGGCGATCCTGATGCCGTACCGAGTAGCCTGATCCGGGTTGCACATGTCGGCATCCGCGGGGGCGCGATCCGACGACTCTATATGTGACCGGGACGGAGGAATCGGGTGAAGCCCGACCACGGGTCTGCGCTGTCGGCGGGAAGCACGGTCACCGACAGCCGGGAGGGAACGTCTGCGCCGCTCGGGTCCGAGGGAGATGGTCCCGCGGTCCACGAAGGCGGGGCCGAGGGTCTGATCGTGGCGGTCGACGGTCCCGGAGGGTCGGGGAAGAGCACCGTGGCCCGCGAGATCGCCCGCCGCCTCGGCCTGCGATACCTCGACACCGGGGCGATGTACCGCGCGGTCACCCAGCTCGCGCTGGAACAGCGGATTGACATCGAGGACCCGGCGGCGGTCGCGGAGCTGGCCGAGCGGGCGGTGATCTCGGTCGGTACGGACCCGGACGAGCCCTCGATCGCCATCGACGGTGTCGGGGTGGACGCCCAGATCCGCACCCGCGCGGTGACCAACGCGGTCAGTGCGATCGCGGCGGTGCCGGCGGTGCGGGCGTTGCTCGTCACCCAACAGCGTCAGGTGATCGCCGCCGCGTTGCCGGCCGGCGGCATCGTCGTGGAGGGTCGTGACATCGGCTCGGTCGTGGCGCCGGGCGCCCAGATCAAAGTCTTCCTCACCGCCTCGACCGAGGTCCGTGCGCTGCGTCGCTCCCGCCAGCTCGGGGAGAAGGGCGTCGACGACGTCGCCCGGACCCTCGCCGAACTCGACCGGCGCGACGCGCTCGACAGCAACCGGGCGGCGGACCCGCTGGCCATCCCGCCCGACGCGGTGGTTCTGGACTCGACGGCCCTGTCGGTGTCCGAAGTCGTCGACGAGGTGCTTCGGCGTTGCGAGCAGCTGCCGAACCGGACGAGATGACCACGTCGAACCCCCGCGCTGAGGCGCCCCGCGTTGAGGCCGCTCGGCCGGACGACGGCGCCGGCGAACGTGCCGCGGAGGCGGCCCGGCGGGCCGCCCGGGTGGCGCGTGGACCGGTCCACCGGGGTGCCGCGTCACCGATCTACAACGACCTCCCGCACCGCGTCCTCAAGCCCGGGGTCCGCTGGTTCCTCAACCGGGTGGTCATGCAGATTAGCCTGGAGGGGCTTGAGAACGTCCCCTTCGACGAACCGTTGATCTTCGCTGGGAACCACAGCAGTTGGCTGGATGGCCCGTTGGTGGTGATCGAGTCCCCACGGACCGTGCGCTGCCTGAGTAAGGTCGAGATGTACCGGGGGGTGCTCGGCCGGGCGCTGCTGTTCAGCGGTCAGATCCCGATCGATCGTGATCGGGCCGACCGGGAGGCCCTGCACACCGCGCTGGACGAGCTCTCCCGCGGCGGGGCGATCGGGCTGTTCCCCGAGGGCACCCGGGGCAGCGGGGAGATGGCGGCGGTCCAGCACGGCATCGCCTACCTCGCGGTGCACGGCCGCTGCCGCGTCCTACCGGTGGCCTGCATCAACACCGGTGCCGCCCTGCCCCGGGGGGCGCGCTGGCCGCGCCGGTCGGTGCCGATCCGGGTGGTCTTCGGTGCGCCGTTCGCGGTGGAGGTCCCGGCG
Source organism: Frankia sp. CoBUL1 (assembly GCF_978021245.1). Classification (NCBI taxonomy): domain Bacteria; kingdom Bacillati; phylum Actinomycetota; class Actinomycetes; order Frankiales; family Frankiaceae; genus Frankia; species Frankia sp. CoBUL1. Next base: position 2,246 of record NZ_CDXDOS010000246.1, on the reverse strand, counting down.
AACCCACGCTCGCGCAAGGCGCTGGCCGCCGTCGCGGAGGACATCCGGGTGCGCCTGCTCGACCATCTGGCGACCGTCCGGGCCGGAAAGGCCTGCGGCGAGGCGGGCGGGACCGGCGGGGCTGACCGGGCCGGCGCCGGGTAATCTGAGCAAGATCGCTGCTCGCTCCGGACGGGCGGGTGAGAGCCCCCGGCGATCCGACCACGCTCGCGTGTCCGGCGCCGAGCCCGGGAATCACAGGCGATCCCGTCCCACGATGACAGTTGGCAGTGACAGTGATGAGCGGACAAGACCTATCAACGGACCTCGGCGCGGCCGGGTTCGACCGGTTTGCCGACGGTGGCCTCGGCGATGACGTCGGCGGCCCCGATGGGTTCGCGGGCGAGCTCGACGGCGAGTTCGCGGGCCCCGGGATCGGTCAACCGGTGGTGGCCGTCGTGGGGCGACCCAACGTGGGCAAGTCGACGTTGGTCAACCGCATCCTCGGCCGGCGCGCCGCGGTCGTCGAGGACGTCCCCGGGGTGACCCGTGACCGCGTCGCCTACGACGCGGTCTGGAGCGGGCGGCGGTTCACCCTCGTCGACACCGGCGGCTGGGAACCCGACGCGACGGGGCTGGCCGCCCAGGTCTCCGAGCAGGCCCGCGCGGCGCTCGACACCGCCGATGCGGTGCTGTTCATCGTGGACGTCGTCACCGGTGCCACCGACGCCGACGAGGCGGTCGCCCGGGTGCTGCACCGCTGCGGGCTGCCGGTGATCCTGGTGGCGAACAAGGTCGACGACGTACGATTCGAGGCTGATGCGGCGGCGCTGTGGGGCCTCGGGCTCGGCGAGCCGCACCCGGTCTCGGCCCTGCATGGCCGGGGCAGCGGAGACCTGCTCGACGCCGTGCTCGCCGCGTTGCCCGAGGCGCCGCGCGAGATCCTCACCGAGTCCGACGGCCCACGGCGGGTCGCCCTGATCGGCCGGCCCAACGTCGGCAAGTCGAGTCTGCTGAACAAGCTCGCCGGCAGCCGGCGGTCGTTGGTGCACGACGTCGCCGGCACCACCCGGGACCCGGTCGACGAGCTGGTGACGGTCGGCGGCGAGGAGTGGATGTTCATCGACACCGCCGGGCTGCGCCGTCGCGTCCGGGAGGCCTCCGGCGCCGAGTACTACTCGTCGCTGCGCACCGCCTCGGCCCTGGAAGCCGCCGAGGTCGCCATCGTCCTGCTCGCCGCGGACGAGCCGGTGACCGAGCAGGACCAGCGGGTCATCTCGATGGTCGTCGACGCGGGACGGGCCCTCGTCCTCGCCTTCAACAAGTGGGACCTGGTGGACACCGACCGCCGGCTCACCCTGGAACGGGAGATCGTCCGTGACCTCGGTCGGGTCGCGTGGGCGCCGCGGGTGAACGTCTCGGCCCGTACCGGGCGTGCGACCGATCGGCTCGCCCCCGCGCTGCGCACCGCGCTGGAGTCCTGGGGTACCCGGATCCCGACCGGCCGGCTGAACACCTGGTTGGGTGAGGTCGTCGCCGCGACCCCGCCGCCAGCACGTGGAGGGCGGGTTCCGAAGGTCCTGTTCGCGACCCAGGCCGGAGTGCGCCCGCCGCGGTTCGTGGTGTTCACGACGGGTTTTCTGGAGTCGTCCTACCGTCGATTCCTGGAACGCCGGCTCCGGGAGGACTTCGGCTTCGTCGGTTCGCCCATCTCGATCTCGGTGCGGGTGCGGGTGCGTGAACGCGGCGACCGCAGGGGCGGCGGCTGACGGTTGGACCGGGTTCCGGCCGTCAGCCGGGTGGGCTTTCCGGTCCGGCCGGACCGGCGTGACGGCGGCTTACGACGAAAAAACCCGTTGAGCAGGCTCATCTGCCTGAGCAACGGGTTTTACCACCTCTGTCGGGACGACAGGATTTGAACCTGCGACCCCCAGACCCCCAGTCTGGTGCGCTACCAAGCTGCGCCACGTCCCGTACGCAGTCACATTACCGTACCGGCGACCACTACGGTGACCGGGGGTCGCGTCGTTGACGACGCGACCCCCGACCCTCGTGCGCGGGCCCCGCGTGGGACCAGGCCGAGGCCGTCACCCACGAGGGTGTCCGCACGCCACAGGGCCGCCGAACAGCAGGGTCAGCTCGCACCCTGGGCGCGCCGTCGGGTAACCCCGGCGCCGATCAGCAGGGCGCCCACTGCCGCACCGGCCAGCGGGAGCAGGGGCGAGGACCCGGGGTCGGCCATCCCGCCGCCACCTGCGGCGACACCG
>NZ_CDXDOS010000245.1:0-5031 GCF_978021245.1 Frankia sp. CoBUL1 | reverse complement strand
TTACGTCGTTCCAGCACGGTCAGCCGCTGGGAATCTAGCTCACCATGTTCCAGAGCAGTCAGCGCTGCCGGCATGCGGCGGACGACGCCGACCGCGAAACCCAACTGTTTGTTTCCCGCCGCTGATGACATTCTCAGCTCGGCGGCCAGTTCGTCTCCCGCGAACTCGTGAAATCCCCTGGCAACCCCGCTCTCATCCTCTTCCGTGGGCGGCCGTAGCTGCGCGAACCTCGCTCTCACGAGCAGCCGTGCCGCCTCCCAGCGCGCGATCTCCCGACCGATCTCCACATCTGCCCGGAGGCATCCGTCCGCGTCGAGTTCAGCTACACGATGACCATAAACCATCGATTAGTCCAGATGACGGGAAAGAGAACCACGGTCGTCGACTCCGGTGTCGCGGGGGCCCAGGGCCTCTGCTTCCTCGCGTGGGCTGGACTCGCCTGAACTGGACTCGCCCGGACTGGACTGTGAGCCGGGCCGAAGCGATGAACCGGGTCTGGTCACTGGATGCATCATGCCGCCTGTCATGGGCGCGTAGAGGGAGCGGTTGGATCTGCCGGCAGGAATCGCCGCCGATCCGCCTGAACACTCTGGTCATCGAACGTGTGTTCGAGTATAGTACTCGCTGGCACCGTTCATCAAGTCCATCGTCATCAAGTCCGTCGTCTCGGCTGTCGAGCAAGCTCGACAGCCGAGCAAGGAGGTGGAAGGTGCTGAACGCCCAGGTCGCGCCGCCGCGGCGGCTCCTCCGCGGGGCGCGCTGACGGCGCTCGTCGCCCTACGGAGCGCTCGGCGACGTCACCCGGGCCACGCCGGCGACCGACGATGGCGCTCACATGATCGATACCATGGGTGTCCTCGCGGTGGAGCCGGCGTGTCACCGACGCGGGAGGCAGGACGTAGGTTCGGAGAAGATTTCGCGAACGGTGTGGGAAGAGGGACAGGACAGTGCCGAGGGAGACGGGGCGCAGACTGATCGCGCAGAACAAGCGCGCCCGGCATGACTACGACATCCTCGACACCTACGAGGCTGGGCTGGTGCTCCGTGGCACCGAGGTGAAGGCGCTGCGGGCCGGGCGGGCCTCGCTCGTCGACGGGTTCGCCCAGATCAACGATGGTGAGATCTGGCTGCACAACGTGCACATCCCCGAGTACACCGAGGGGACCTGGACGAACCACGCTCCCCGCCGCAAGCGCAAGATGCTGCTGCACCGGGCGGAGATCGAAAAGCTGGTCGGTAAGACCCAGGAGGGTGGGCTCACGCTGGTCCCGCTCTCGCTCTACTGGAAGGACGGGCGGGCGAAGATCGAAATCGCGCTGGCGCGTGGCCGCAAGTCCTACGACAAACGGCACGCGATCGCGGAGCGGGACGCGGCCCGGGAGATCGGCCGGGCGATGGGCCGCCGAGCCAAGGGGCGCTACCTCTGACTAGCCAGCCGTCCATGACACCGTCCGTGGTGCCGCCGATGTTCCCGTCGTCGTTATCTCGTCGTCGTGCCGCGGATTCGCCGGTTCCGGCAGCATCCGGGTCGCCGTGACCGCCTCCGACGGCGACCGGCTGGCGCAGTTCGAGGCCCTGCTGAGCGCCCAGGGTAAGGCGGTGCTGGCGGCGGCGGTCGCGGCATTTGCCGAGGATGAGCGTGCCGGTGGAGGCGCGGCCCGGGAACTGGCTGTCGGTGCCCGCCTGCGCGCCGAGGGCGTGTCCCCCGCGCTCCTCGCCGCCGCGTTCACTCAGGCGGAGCTGAGGCGGCGCGCGATGGTCAAGTTTGCTCGGGCCGATCGGATGTTCTTCACCCGAGCCGGGTTGGAACAAGCGTCCTCGCAAGCGGCGGCCGAGCATCGGGTCGCGCGGTTCGCCGGTCTGTGCCGGCTCGCCGACCTGTGCACGGGGATCGGCGGGGACGCGTTGGCCCTCGCGCGGGGCCGGGAGATCATGCTCGTCGACCGGGATCCGGTTCATCTGCGGATGGCCGCGCTCAACGTCGCCGTCCACGCGGTCGAGGGCACGACGGCGCTGCCCACGACCGCGCCGCCCACGGGATCGACCGTGCCGACGGGATGCCTCGAGACGCGCCTGTCCGACGTGCGGGAGGTGGACCTCTCCGGATGCGACGCCGTGTTCGTCGATCCGGCCCGGCGTGCCGGCGACCGTCGGTTGGTGTCGCGGGCGAGCGAGCCGCCGCTGGCCTGGTGCTTCGGGCTTGCCGACAAGGTTGCGGCCGTCGCGGTGAAGGCCGCGCCAGGGCTGGCGACGGAGCTGGTTCCCCCCGGCTGGGAGATCGAGTTCGTGGCCGACGGACGGGATCTCAAGGAGGCCGTGCTGTTTTCACCGGCCCTCGCGACCGCCCCGCGTCGCGCCACTGTGCTGCCCGGGCCGGGCGGCTCGGCGTCGCTGCGGGCCGGGGGAGCGCCGGTGAGCCTCACCGGGACCCCGGATCCAGTCGTCCCGGCGGATACGGGTCCGGCGGGTCCGGCGGGTCGGGTCGGCGAGGCCGCCGGTCGGGTAGCGGCTCCGGGCCGGTTCCTCCACGATCCGAACCCGGCGGTCACTCGGGCGGGCCTGGTCGGCGAGCTCGGGCGGCGCCTCGGAGCCTGGCAGATTGATCCGATGATCGCCTTCCTGACCTCCGACGAGGCAGTGACGACCCCCTTCGCCCGCCTGCTGCGCATCGAGGCCGAGCTGCCCTTCGACGTGCGCCGGATCGCGGACCTGTTGCGGTCTCGTGAGATCGGGTCGCTGGACGTCCGGCGACGCGGCCTCGCCGGCGACGTCGAGGAGATCCGCCGCCGGTTGCTACCCCGCCGTCGTGATCTGATTCCCGCTGGACCGGCCGTCACCGTGGTAATGACGAGGCTGCGTGGAGCTCCCTGGGCCTTCGTCTGCACCCCGGTATCGGATGTCGGGGGTATCGGATGTCGGGGCGGTGGCGACCGACTCTCATGCTCTCGTGACCGACCGACTCTCATGACCGACCGATCCCGGTGGACGCCATCGGGGGCGAAACAGGAGTGACGTTCATGCGTGTTGCCTTCGTCGGACTGGGCACGATGGGATTTCCCATGGCCGGTCACCTGGTTCGGGCCGGGTTCTCCACCACCGCGTTCAATCGCACGGCCGCGACCGCGGCACGCTGGGCCGAGGAACATTCCGGCCGGATCGCGCCGTCGCCCGCCGCCGCGGCGACCGAGGTCGACGTCGTCTGCCTCTGCGTCGGTGCCGATGACGACGTCCGCGAGGTCGTCCTCGGTGCCGACGGGGTGCTGGGAGCGCTTCGGCCCGGTGCGATCATCGTCGATCACACGACGACCTCCGCGGAACTCGCGGAGGAGATCGCGGCGCGCACCGCCGAGGTCGGCGTCGGTTTCGTCGACGCCCCGGTCTCCGGCGGGGAGGCGGGTGCCATGGCCGGCCTGCTGAGCATCATGTGCGGTGGGGATCCTGAGACGATCGAGCGGGCCAGGCCGGTGCTCGCCGCCTACGGCGCGACCATCACGAGGATCGGGCCGGTCGGTAGCGGACAACTCGCCAAGATGGTCAATCAGATTCTGGTGGCGGGAGCCGTCGAAGGGGCGGCCGAGGCCATCAACTTTGCTATTGCCGCCGGTCTGGACACCGATCTGGTGCTTTCCGCCGTGGCCGGCGGCGCCGCCAACTCGTGGTACCTGGCGAATCGTGGTCAGACCATGGTGCGCGACGAGTTCGATTTCGGGTTTGCGGTCGACTGGATGCGCAAGGATCTGCGGATCTGCCTTGCCGAGGCGGGCCGGCGTGGTATCCCGCTGCCGATGATCGAGCTGGCTGAGCGGGATCTCGCAGCTGCCCAGGCGGATGGCGAGGGCGGCCTCGACACGACGGTCGTCATCCGGCAGCGGCGCCGTGCGACCAGGCCGGGTGGCGCGGGTGGCGAAGCCTCTCCGGCTTCCTGATCATGGCGCCGCAACGGTGCCGGTCACTGTGGCGATCAGGCAGCCGGTGACGGTACCGGTCGCCAGGACGAGCGGGACGATCCGGCCGAGATGGAGCAGGCACAGGCCCCCGATCAGGGCTCCGGCGAACATGGCGACGGGGCCGGCGAACCGCCGCGCCCGCCGCGCCCGCCGCGCCCCACCGCAGCCCGTTCCTCCGCCGAGCCGGGAATCGATGATGATCCCGGTCAACGTGCTGGTCAGCACATTCGTCGGGATGTCCGGAACGGCCATCCGCCGAGCCGTCGCGTGCTGCAGGCCCATCGCGAGGGCCAGCGGGAGGATGACGGCATAGGGCCGGGCCCCGGGGATATCGGGGATATCGGGGATCTCGGGTTCCGTACCGAGTCCCTGGGTGACCAGCGTGGCGATCAGCGCGCCGGCCATCAGCCCGGTCTGCGCGGCCATCGCGATGATCAGCCACGAGAAGCGACGACCGCCGATTATGGTCACCGTGCCGATCCGTCCGGCGATGACGGCTCCGGCCAGGAAGCCAGCCAGGGCCAGCGCAGACAGGTCGGCGGACAGGCCCGGCGCCCCGGCCAGCGCAAAGGCCAGCAGGACGACGTTTCCGGTCATGTTGGCCACGAACACCCGGCCGAGTCCGAGAAAACTGACCGCGTCGACGAGACCGCTGAGGATCGCCAACGTCACCAGCAGAGTCGGCAGCCGCCGACGCTGGTCGGGGGACGGTCGCATGGGCACAGTTTCACCGAGCGACGGCCCGTGCGGCGGAAGGCGGGAACTCCCGGCGCCTCTGATCTCGGCGGCTCTGATCTGATCTTCTGATCAGATCAGAGCCGCAACGGACGGACCGGAGCCGCGGCGAGCGCGGGAGTGCTCCGCCAGTCGACCCCGGGAACGTCGATGTAGAGCTCGATCTCGTTGCCATCCGGGTCGAGGATGTACAAGCTGTGGGTGACCGTGTGATCCGACGCGCCGACGATGGTCACATCCGCGTCGTGCAGACGGGCGAGCACCGCGCGCAGCTCGTCGTCGCTGTCGCCAACCTTCAGCCCGAAGTGGTACAACCCCACCCGCCGGCCCTGGGGTATGGCCGCCGCGT